>MVRB01000177.1 GCA_002067635.1 Methanomassiliicoccales archaeon PtaU1.Bin030
AAGCATCCTTCGAACTTCAACACCTTCTTACGGCCAGTGTAGCCTCGCGCCAGCCTCAGGGCGTGCATGGTCGCCTCGGTGCCGCTGCTCACGAAGCGCACCATCTCCATGGACCGGTACTCCCTCGATATGTCCTCGGCGAACTGGGCCTCGGCCTCGATGGGGGCCCCGTAGAGAGTTCCCCTCTCCGCCTGTGCCTGAAGGGCACTGACGACGGTCGGGTGAGCATGTCCTAGTATAAGGGGGCCGAATGCCATGCAGTAGTCTATGTACTCGTTTCCGTCCACATCGGTGATCCGGTCCCCCTTGGCCGAGGATATATAACGGGGATATGGCTGGTACGCACGCACTGGAGAGGAGACGCCCCCTGGCATGACCTTCCGCGCCCTTTGGTAGAGGCTCTCGGACCGCCCGTTCATTCCCCCACCACCCTGGCCGCCTCCTTGGCGAAGTAGGTGATTATAAAGTCCGCCCCCGCGCGCTTGATAGACTGCAGAGATTCCATCATGGCCCTGTCGTGGTCGATCCACCCGTTCTCGGCAGCGGCCTTTATCATCGAGTACTCCCCGCTCACCTGGTATGCGGCCAAGGGCACATTGAACCTCTCCCGGGCCCGGTGCACAATGTCTAGATACGGCAAGGCCGGCTTGACCATCAGGATGTCCGCTCCTTCCTCGATGTCCAGGCCCATCTCCCGGAGCGCCTCCCTAGCGTTCCCCGGATCCATCTGGTGGCTCCTTCGGTCACCATGCTGGGGGGTGCTCTCGGCAGCGTCCCGGAAGGGGCCGTAGAACGAGGAGGCGTACTTGGCGGCGTAGGACATGATAGGTATGTTCTCGAAGCCAGATCTGTCCAGCCCTTCCCGTATCGCTGCGACCTGTCCGTCCATCATCCCTGAGGGGGCTATCATGTCCGCCCCCGCCCTTGCCTGGCTGACCGCGATCGCCGCGTACCGGTCCAGAGTGGAGTCGTTGTCGACGTCGTCCCCTCTCAGCATGCCGCAGTGGCCGTGATCGGTGTACTCGCAGAGGCATAGGTCCGTGATGATGGTTATTTCGGACACCTTCCTAATCTCCCTTATGGCCCTCTGCACGATGCCGTCTGGGTCGTCCGCTGAGGTCCCCTTGGGGTCCTTTCTGCTGGGAACTCCGAAAAGGAGTACCGCCGGAATCCCCAGCGCCTCGACGCTCCGTGCCTCCTCCCCCAGCTCCGAGACGGGCAGAGAGCGTATTCCCGGCATGGATCCTATCTCCTTGGGGGCGGTCAGGTTCTCGTTCACGAACAGCGGGTAAACCAGATCACGGACCGAGAGCTCGGTCTCCCGGATCAGGTCCCTAATGTTCGGTCTCGCTCGCAGCCTTCGAGGTCTGCTCTGTGGGAACAATCGTAGCACCTTCCAGTTTGAACAAACTCTGAACCTTCTCGAAAACATCCTCGTTGCCCTCGCGGCAGGCATCCTTCAGAGCTACCGTGGGGTCCGCGAGGAACTTTCTGGTTATGACGTCAGCGAAATCCTTGAGGACGACCTCCGCGGGCTCCCGGCCTGAGCTCAGGCGGTTCAAGGCCTTGCGGACCTCTCGGTCCCGGAGGCTGAAATACTTCCCGTACAGCCTACCGAGTATCTCGTCGGCCTTCATCTCCTTCATTCGCGCCCCGAGAGACTCCAGCTCCTGGGAGATGATAAGCTCAGCACCCCTGATCTCCGAGCGGCGCCTGAGGAGGTTCTCCTCTGCCTTACCTCTCAGGCCGTCAATGTCATACAGCTCCACACCCTCCAGCTCGGCCACCTGAGGTTCCACATTGCGTGGGAAGCTCACGTCGATTATCAGGAACTTGCTGTCCACCTTCCGCAGCTCCTGCGCCCTTCGCACAAGCGCAGGCGTTATGATCATGTGGGATGCCGAAGTGGCAACCAGCACCACGTCCGCCTGGGAGAAGAACTCCACCAGGCTGTCGAACCGCACCGCCTTACCGTTCAGCACCCAGGCCAGCTCCACCGCCCTGGAGTAGGTGCGGTTGGAGACGAACACGGCCTTCGGGCCCTTGCCCACGAGATGCTTGGCGATGAGGGTGGCCATCTCCCCCGCCCCCACCACCAGGATGTTCTTGCCCGCCAGGGAGCCTACCTTCTCCTCTGCCAGCTCCACGGCCGCCGTCCCTATGGACACGCACCCTTTGTTGAGATTGGTCCTGCTGCGGACCAGCTTCCCCACCGATATGGCCTTCTGGAATACTATCGTGAGCACTGGCCCTACGCTTCCATGGCGCTTGGCCAGATCGAAGGCCTCCTTCACCTGACACTGGATCTGGTCCTCACCCACGATGAGGGACTCAAGGCCGCTGGACACTCTTAGGATGTGTCTGACCGACTCCTTCCCATTGAGGTACTGAACCAGGTTCTGCTCGGCGTCGAAAGGCACCAGACCGTTGATCATGTCCTCGAGACCTCTTCGGGTGGCATTTGGGTCCCTGGTGGCCAGGTACAGCTCCATGCGGTTGCAGGTGCGCAATACTATGCACTCCGTGGCCCCCGGGAGGCTGAGGGCGTTCCTTAGCATCAGCTCCGGGTCGATCCTCCCGAGCCTCTCCATGTCCGCCACTCTGGCCTGCTTATGGGTGATGTGGGCGCTGAGGATGGTCTCCATCTACCTCACCACGATTCCATGGGCGAGCCTGCGGGCCTCCTGAGGATCTTTCTCCAAAAGATCCCACACCCTCTCGTCGTCAAGCACCTGCCACAGGCGCTGCTCTCGTTCCTTCTGCGATTGGACCGCCTCCTTGGCGGCCTCACGGAGCTCTTCCTGTAGGGTGATCATGAGGTCAAACCGACGGTCCAGTCGCTCATCGAGGACCTTACGGAGGTATCTGGACATGCCAGGGCTGCGGCCTTCGGTTGAGACCGCCACCTTGTACCTTTCCCTTTCCACCACGGAAGGTATCAGGAACGTGGAGATCCCGTCGGCGCGGTTGCACCACTTCCCCCTCCTTTCGGCCTCGCGGGCTATGCTCTCGTTCAAATTGGGATCGTTGGTCGCCGCCACCACCAGGTCCGCCCACTCCACCATGCTGACCAGATGGTCCTCGGCCTTTCCCTGGACTGTCCTCACCGAGGAGGGGAGGTCTCCATCGAAGGTGTCCGATACTACGATCACCTCTGCTTCCTGTGCTAAATAGATGGCCTTTCTCCTTCCTACCGGACCTCCGCCGAAAACGACCGCCTTACGGCTAACTAGATCTAACCACAACGGTAGCATCATTACCCCTTGTCGAACCTGTATCGGTGAATGACGTAAATACAATCATCGTATATAATTGGATGTATCATCCAACTTATTGCCCTTCGACGCTGGACGTTCAACCTGCCTTCTGATAGAAGCTTAATTAAGGAGGCGGTGTATTCCCGCTAGACCGCTCTAGCGGTCAATGACAAGGGGATTTCGAACATGAAGAACGGAGTACTTGTAGTAGGGCACGGTAGCAAGCTGCAGCATAACAGGGACCTGGTGGTCAATGCCGCAGCGAGGATGGCATCCTTGCAGGAGTTCGGGCCAGTGACGGCGGCATTCATGCAGCTTAACGAACCGGACATCAAGACGGGGATAAGGGAATTGGTGGCACAGGGTGTGGACATGATATATGTTCAGCCATGCTTCCTTGCTTCCGGCATCCATCTCACTGAGGACATACCTAACGAGATCGGCCTGAAGAAGGGAGAGAGCGAGGCCAAGATGGACGTTGACGGTAAGACCATCACCCTCCGGTGCTGTGATCCCATAGGGGACGATGAGCGCGTCGCCCAGATCCTGGCCGACCGGACCAGGGCGCGGATGCAGCGGGAATAGATATGAGCGAGAAGGTCCTGGTGCTGGATCTCACCCATGGAGGGGAGGTCCTATCTCAGGTGTTCGCATCCCGCGGTGACATCGTCACCGCTGTGGACATCTACGGTACCGCTTCCTCTGAAAAAAAGGACACTTTGACGAGAGCGGGCGTACGTGTCCTGAGCGATGCACCGCGGGAAAGCTTTGACCTGGGGGTGGTCCCCATCCACTGCCCAGACCGTTTTATCGGCCAAGCAACTCTGGGAAGACGTATCACAGCCCATCAAGCCGTTGGTGAACTGGCCTCCTTCGCCATACCAACAGTGGAGATCACCGGGGCCAGGGGTAAGACGTCAGCGTGCCATGTCCTGGCCCACATCCTGGCCTCCATGGGCTCAGAGGTGCTACTTCACACCAGCAGGGGCATGAGCACTCTGAACGCCCAGCGCCATCGAACGTATCGCGACAAGGTGAGCATTGCCCCAACCTCCATCCTCGCCTTGTCCCTGGAGCACCCTCCTGCGGACGTGGGGGTGTTCGAGGTGAGCCTGGGGGGCACGGGCCTGGCCAGTGTATCGGTTATAACCGGGCTCGACGACAACTATCCCATAGCCGGAGGTACCAGGAGAGCCTTTGATGGCAAGGTGCAGATGGCAGCTACCGCCAAGGTGCTGGTCTGTCCCGAAAGGGAAAGGGAAATATGGGACCCCCACACGCCATCCTCCGCCCGAATCATAACCTTCGGGGAAGGGGGAGATGTGGAGATCTCCTTGCCGGATCGTCTGGAGCTAGGCAAGGGGGCACCTCTCATGGTGCGCTGGAAAGGAAAAGGGTACCTCTCCCGGCTCCCTGGCGGCCTACTTGCGCCCAGCTATTCAACGGCCTTGGCCAGCGGCTTGGCGGCCGCCGTGGCCATGGGTGTGGACATGGACCGGGCCGTGGCCTCCCTAACAACCTTTAATGGTGTGCCCGGTCGGGGGGACGTGGTGCGGGAGAAAGGCAGGTTCCTTATCAGGGAGCGCAACCCCGGGGTCAGCGCGGGGTCCATAGATTGGAACATCAGTGTCCTGGAGCGCTACTACTCGCAGACGGATATCGGTATCGCCATCGATCCCGTGAACGTGAGGATATGCGAGAAGCTGGACCTGGAGGACGTCCACAAGGTTCTGGTAAAGCACCCCGCGGTGACGGGACAGTACGTCATCAACATGCCCGGCCTTTCTCGCGAGTCCAGCGGCTACCTACGTATAGATGGGCCGTGGGAGGTCATGGGGAAGCATGAGGTGCTGGTCCACTGCATCAAGGAGGGATACCTCTGAGGGATGTGCTCCATCCCCGCCCGAACCCTATCATCGCGGCAATGTACACGCTCAGGGACCTGGACGCTGACATTATCGTGATGCACGGACCTGCGGGCTGCGGCTTCATGGCCGCCCGACGGCTGGAGGAGGCGGGGGTGAGGGTCATGACCACAGGGATGCATGAGAACGATCTAATATTCGGAGCGGAGGAGAAGCTCATCCGCATCCTCAAGAACGTGGATGGGAGGTTCAACCCGCACCTGATAGGGGTGGTGGGCACCTGCGCATCCATGATCATAGGGGAGAACCTCGATGGCGCGGTCAAGAAGGCAGGCCTGAGCGCCGTGGTCCTGCCCGTTGATGTGCACGGCTGCTCTGGCCCCAACACCTCGGGGGCCATCCGCGCCCTCGAGGTTGCAGCCGAAAGGGGCGTGATAACCTCTCAAGAGATGGACCGGCAGAGAAGCATGTTGCTGAAGGCGACACAGATAGAGCGGGAGCGGGGGCTCACCAGCAGGGATTACCTCGAGCCCCATCCAGGAGCGACGAAGATGTCGGTTGGGCTCAGGATAGTTAACGCATTGCGCAAAGGTCAGAGAGTTGCCGTAGCCCTGAACGCAAAGAAGGAGACCGCCTATGGCTTCGCAGATACCATGAGGGCGGTGCAGTACGCGAGGGATAAGGTCGGGGGGGAGGTGGTCCACATAGGCAACCTGGACCCCGATGTGGGCCTTCCTCGCATCCGCCGTTACGCCATCAACATCCTTCGGGACCTCAAGGGGTCAGGGGTTGCGGATGTCCTCCTCACTGGAGGCTTGGACGAGTACCCGGTGGCAGGAGAGGCTGCGGCCAGGGCCCTGGATGAGTGCGGAGCGGACCTGCGCATCATCGCCGGCCTGCCGCACGCGGTGCCCGGGCTGCGGAGGGAGGATATTTTGGTCACAGACCAGCCCCGGGAGCTGCGCAACTACATAGAGCAAGGTTTCCTTCTGTCGGTAGGGGAGGTCAGCACCCACGCCGATGTCATGAGCACGAGCAGGGTGCTGTACAGCGAACTGGGCAACACCATACGGGAGATCGTGGACGAGGGATTGGCATGAGGCAGATGGCCATCTACGGGAAGGGGGGCATCGGCAAGTCCACCATCTCCGCGAACATGGCGGCATCCTTCGCGGAGGCGGGGCTGCGCACCTGGTATATCGGGTGCGATCCAAAGTCCGACGGGAGCATGACCCTTCTTCACGGCAGGAAGATCCCCACCTTCTTGGAGCAGATGAGGACAGGGGGTCAGGAGGTGGTGTTCACGGGCTTCGGGGGAGTGAGGTGCGTGGAGACCGGCGGCCCCCTGGCCGGGGTGGGGTGCGCGGGACGGGGGATAATCGTGGCTGTCCAAAAGCTGGCCCAGGAGCATTTCCGGCAGGAGGATGATGTGCTCATATATGATGTGCCCGGCGATGTCGTATGCGGAGGCTTCGCCGCCCCCCTGCGAGAGAGGTACGCCAATGAGGTCTACATCGTGTCCAGCGGAGAATACCTTTCCCTGTACGCGGCTAACAACATCGCCAAAGGCCTGGCGAACCTCAATGTGGCTCTGGGCGGGATCATATGCAACTCCCGAGAAATTGCTCGGGAGGAGGAAGCCGTGACCGAGTACGCCCGCCGGATAGGGTCTCGTCTCATCGGCTTCATACCCCGCAGCCCGGTGGTCAGAGAGTGCGAGAACAGAGGGGTCACCGTCATTGAAGGGGCGCCGCATGACATGCAGGCGGACGCCTACCGCCGCCTGGGCCAGGCGGTGCTGGGGAACCGCGAGCTGAGCGTACCCCGTCCCATGGACCCCGAGGAGATACGCGCTCTTTTACGGGAGATGGCATGACTGCGCCGCCCAGGGTCGTGATCGCGGGTTCGGGCAGCGGAGTGGGAAAGACGGTCATCACCACCGGCCTCATGTCCCGTCTGTCCAAGGGGCGCAAGGTGCAGGGGTACAAGGTAGGTCCCGACTTCATAGATCCCATGTACCACACGGCGGCCACCGGCCTCCCGTCCCGGAACTTGGACTCCTACTTCATGGAGAGAAACGACCTTCTCAACCTTTTCGGGTGGTCGAGCAGGGATGCGGACCTGGCGGTGGTGGAGGGGGTCAGGGGCCTCTACGATGGGCTCACCTCAACAGGGGACACGGGATCCACGGCGGAGATAGCCAAGTTCCTGCAGGCGCCGGTCATCCTGGTGGTTAACGCCCGCAGCCTCGCCAAGAGCGCCGCCGCACACGTGCTGGGCTTCAAGATGCTCGACCGGACGATCAACATCGCCGGAGTGATACTCAACAACGTGGGCGGAGAGAGGCACCGGCGAAAAGCGGTCGAGGCCGTGGAATCTCTTACCGGGACAGAAATCGTGGGAACGATCGAGAGGCGTCAGGAGAGCCTGCCGGAGAGGCACTTGGGGCTCATGACCGTGGACGGCGACCAGGATGTTAGGGCACTGTTACGGGACCTTGAGGACCTGGTGTCAGGTGTCGATGTAGAGAGGATCCTGGAGATAGCGGGCTCCGCTCCAGAGTTGGAGCTGGACAAAAGTTCGCCCTACCAGCACTACGAAGCTCAGGGAGTAAGAGTTGCTGTCCCCCGGGACCGGTCCTTCTGCTTCTACTACCAGGAGAACCTTGAATCGCTGGAGGCCGCTGGAGCGGAGCTCGTGTTCTTCCGCCCCACAGAGGGTGAGCGGCTGCCGGACTGCGAAGCCGTGTACCTCGGGGGCGGCTATCCAGAGGTCTATGCGGAGCTACTAGAAGGCAATAGCGACTTCCTTGAAGGGCTGAGGCAGATGTCGGAGCAGGGCGCTCTCGTGTATGGCGAGTGCGGGGGCATGATGGTGATGTGCCGCTCCATAGACGCGTTCGGCAGGCTCAGCCGCATGGCGGGCATCTTCGATGCCCGGGCCGTCCTTACCAGGGACCGCCAAGGCCTGGCATATGTGAGGGCGCGGGGTACCGCCGATAACTTCCTTTTCCCTGGGTTGGACCTCCGCGCTCATGAGTTCCATTACTCGCGACTCGAGCCCATCCCTGCAGGTCCCTACGGTTTCTCGATACAGAGGGGAACTGGTATCGGGCACTCCATGGACGGCATCATGGTTAGGCGGTCCATGGGCACCTACATGCATCAGCACGCCCTGGCGAACCCCTCCTGGGGCAGAGCCTTGGTAAGAACGGCGATGAGATCGTAGCTTTAGATGGGTCCTGTTGCCTTCGGCGACCATCCGCCACGCCCTCGAGGCCAGCCAATCAGGTGGCTGCATACCCATGCCCGTCCACAGGCAATGTCTTTTCTAACGGCCTTCATCTCTAACTCCTCAATTATCACCCGCCGTTCTGAAGGGCCATAAATAATGGATAATGGTAAAAAAATATAGATACCGAAATTGATAATATCCTACTCCGGTTTATTATATCCGTCTGCTGATTTTTTAAACGGTGGTGAAGCAGTGGATGCGGTCTCTCTTGTTACGATGTACACCGTAATAGTGGGACTCCTCACCCTCGCACTTCTGATCGTTGTATGGAAGGTGAGCCACCAGCGTAACCGGTACGTTTTCGTGGTCATGCTGGGCTGTGTCCTCATCATCCTTATAGGCTTCATCTTCGAGATTTCTGCCTCAACGCTCAGCGATAGGTTGTTCTGGAACATCGTGGAGTATTTCGGTCACATATTCTCTCCCGCTCTGTTCCTGGTCTTCGCACTCTCCATCGCTCAACAAAAGAAGTGGTTGACCACAAGGTACATGTTGCTGTTGTTCGGTGCCGGTACCCTCATCTTCATTCTGGTGGCAACCAATCCTTTCCACAACCTCCACTATCTCAGCGTGACCCTCTCCCCGGACCCGGTGCGCTCCTTTGAAGCTGAGCGGGGACCGGTGTACTATGCTTACCTGGCATACGTCTTTGGCACCATGATCCTTGCGGCATGTGTCCTGTACGCGAACTACCGAAAGGTAGGCTTGGCCCTCAAGAGGAGGACCATGATCATGGAGCTGGCCGTGCTGCTGCCGCTGATGACCATGACGCTGCTGTTCCCCCTGTGGCAGTTCATACCTTCAGAGGTCATGATAATCACCGGCATCCTCCTCAGCAGCATCCTCCTGTTCATCGGTACGTTCGGTTTCGAGATGTTCAGGATGCTGCCGTTCACGTTCGACGGGACCGTTCACACACTGAAGGATGGGGTACTCATCGCCGATGAGTTCAACCAGGTGCTGTTCCTCAACCCGGCGATGGGGAGCATACTCGGCCTGGAGAGATTATCCGACTGCATCGGCAAGCACATCAACGATATCATCCCAGGGCTGGATGTCGATGTGAAGGAGCGTCAAGGCAGGATGACCTACCGGGAATACTCTGAGCTAGAGCTTTTCGACGGCCGCTTCTTTGACGTCCAGAGGTCCAACATCTACACGAGGTCCGGGAAGAACCTGAGCTGCCTGTACATCATGAGGGATGTGACCAACAGGATGAGGATGGAGGAGGAGCAGAGGATGCGGATGA
>MVRB01000178.1 GCA_002067635.1 Methanomassiliicoccales archaeon PtaU1.Bin030
AGAAGGGAGCGGGCGCGGTAGGCCCCCTCATGGGAGTGGTCATGGGCGAGCTCAAGGGCAAGCTCGATGGAAAAGTTGTTAGTGATATGATAAGGAAGGAGATCGAGAAGCTGCTATCCTCCTGAGCGCCCTTATCTGACCACCCGTGGAACGCATGGCCTCTCTGCCAGGCTCAACAGGGGACCGGTCAGGCCACCTACGCCTGGACCCAGCCCGGCTCACCATCGGTCCGATGGGCCTCTTGGAGCCTGGACCTTGGTGCCATAGGCCAAGGTCTTGTGGGGGATTACTTCGCCTCTTGTTCACCGGGTCCGTGTTCCTCAGCTTCTTCGAATTTGTCCAGGGTGTTTGTCATCACCTTATGCAGGATATCGATCTGCCCCTGGAAGTAATCCCTTTTCTCCGGTTGCTCCACCTTCAGGTACTCGAGCTCATCGATGTTATCCTGAATATCCTGTTTTACCAGGACCACTCCGCCGCTCTGCTCGATGACCTGGGTTAAGTACGCGGCCATCTTGCTCGTCCTTTCCTTCTTCTTGTCCTTAGCGCCCCTCATCTCTATTCCCTCAAATTTGTCCTCGGAATGTGGACATGTTCCACATCTTCAGACCATTGACATCGTTATGATGCGGACCCATCCGCAGCATCTTGGTCTTCTCTGTACAAAAAAGCGTGATGATATTTACACCTCGGGTGACCTTTCCAGCCGAATATTCCCGCTCTTAGGTCGGGACCCTGGTCGATGGCAAAGATTTCGATAGGTCAAGAAAAAGATAGGGTCTGTGCTCCCTATCTTTTCCTCCGCCTCAGGAGCCATACCGCTCCCCCCAAGCCTGCGATAGCGGCCGCAATAATTCCGCCGAGGATGACCGGATCTCCGATTATCCCCCCAAGACCATCGTTGCCGGAGGCTCCCACTGAGAAGTGAACCACATCTTCGATGGTCTGGCCAGTTGTGTCCGTGGCCTTAACGGTCAGGCTGTGTGCTCCGTTCCCGAGCCCATTGAAGGACACCGATGTGGAGTTGAGAGGTATCTCCACGAACGCCCCGCCGTCGAGAGAATACTCCAGCTTGCTGAGGGCTGCGCTGTCGACCACGGTGAAGTGTATAGTTACGTCACCATCCGGATAGTTCTTACCTGGCTCTGGGAACACAATTCCAGGGGAACCTTGGTAGATGGTAAGTGTGACGTTCTTCACGTCCTCCACATTACCGGCCTTGTCCTCGGCGCGGTATTCCACAACGTGAGTACCGTTGGTTGATATGCCGACGTTGCTCACATAGGTCATCCACCCGCCCCCGTCGATCCGGTAAGAGGTCTTCTCGATCCCCGAGGTCGAATCGGCAGAGGTCAGATTGAAAGCGGCCGCGCCGATGTACCCGCTCTCCCCCTCATCCCCGTAGATGGCGATACTGGTCACCGGAGACGCGGTATCGACGATGGTGCTGGCATCGGCTGCGTTCCTTTTTTCCTCGGTTACGTTCTCGACGTCTGTCCCTTGGGTGAAGAACTCATATCTCCCATCACCCGGCGAGTTGAACATGATGGGGCTGGAATCGAACTTGCCGTCCGGCCTCCCAGTGGTGGTGTACAGGACCCAATCGCCGCTACCGTTGACCCGGTAGTACAGTTTGACGTAGTCCATGGCCACCCAGGGATCGTTGTCCACGAAGCTCACCGGGAAGGAGCTGGCAGTCTGGTAATCGTCGAGATCCTCCACCGATGTGGTTAGGGGCAGGGACCCCACGGGGACGGTCCCGACGCAGCTGATGTCATCAAGGAACACCCCCTCCCTCGTGCCCAATGAGCTGCTGGAGATCGTCCTGACACCGTACTCGGCGAAGGCGTTGTACGCGTCCCCGTTAGTTGGAGGCTCGGTCCCGGACACGAACTCGAAGCCTATCCACGAGGCGTTGTTGGGTATCTCCACCGATTGCTGCATCCAGGTCTGGGCCAGAGCCTGTTCCTGGCTTATCGTCCACGCCACATGCTTCGAGAGGCTGCTGTTGCTGCCTGTGTAGTAGACCACGTTAAGGAAGTCATACCCGACAAAGGTGCCGGTGCCGGGCTGGGTGGCGTTGGAGATCCCTGTATCGGAGTAGAACCAGAAGGTCAAGGTGATGTTCGCGTAGACGCTCAGGCCACTCACGTACTTACGCATCACCGCATCCATGTTCGTATCGTACCTTTGAACGTACTCCGACTGAGGCACCTCGCTTGACATGTTCAGGAGGTTGAAGTTGTAAGGCTGGTTGTTGGTAGCATTGTAGTAGTTTGAATTGTAGCCGGACTTCGCGCAGTAAGCGGCGAAACCGCCGCTCCGGAAGGTATGTTTGGACCGGCACCAGGTATCATCGCTGTCCATATGGTTCTCGTCCGTCTTGTACCAGTTATCGAACCAGTCCTGGAACACAGCCTCATCCGCGTTCTCTGTGAAGAACACATGGCTGGAGGGGACCTCTGCACTGACACCCACTGGCAGGACGGTCATGACCATCAGCAGGCACAGAATAAGGGCTAAGGCGATCCTTGGAAATCCTCGGTTCACGAGGACGTCGTTACCGATAGGACGATAATTAATGGTTTCTCAAGGCCGCAGGATCGCGATCCAATGTAGCGGACCGGATAGTGAAGGCCCTTTCGACGTTGCCCCATACCTACACTGTCGACGATACCTCAGAGATAGTCACGGCGGGGCCAAGGGAAATAAGCGAGACAATGGCAGCGGGCTATGGCGTATGCAGCTCCTCGACCCACAGCTCCTCGAAGAAGTAGCGGCGGGCGCCTAGCCGACGATGGGAGAATTTTGACAATAGCGCCTCCAGCCCTTCAGGCTCCATCTCCGAGGACAGTAGAAGCAGGATGCGGCCCTCAGGGAGGAGGTGCTCATCCGCTTCCTCAAGGAACGGCGCCAGCACATCGAGTCCAGTGGCTCCGCCGGCCCAGGCCTTCTCCAGCATACCCTCTTCCTCGGCTGCCAGGTAGGGCGGGTTGAACACCAGGAGGTCGAAGGCCCCTCCCACCTCAGCGAACAGATCGCTCTCCACGACCGCCCCCTGCAAGCTGTTCCGCTGAAGGTTACTCCTCGTGCACTCCACGGCCCAGGGGTTGATGTCCGCTGCCGTAAGGACGCCTCCGGCGGCGGCGATATGGCAGGATATCAGGCCAGTCCCGCATCCCATCTCCAGGACCTTCTTCCCGGGGCTGAGCGTCAAGCACTCAAGAAGCAGGAACGTATCCTCCTTGGGAGGGTACACCAGCTCGCACTCCCTGATATCTATCTCCTTGCTGTACTCCATGACTACGGCCCTGTCATGACGTGAACAGCGCCCACATATAATACCCCCGTCATGACCCCACTGGTCCCAGAAGGACAGCGAAACGGTCTTAACGCGCGATGTGATTGCGTGTGAGGATGGAACCCACCTCCC
>MVRB01000179.1 GCA_002067635.1 Methanomassiliicoccales archaeon PtaU1.Bin030
ATGTCCTGGGCGGAGCGGGGCACCCTGACCGTGGCCACTAAGATCTTGACGGAGTACTCATCGGTCAGCAACTGCGATACCTGCAGTACGTCTATGCCCATCCCCCCCGGGCGTCCGTTATCAGCGGTGGCCCTGGTTGTCGTCTCCATTCTTCGACCTTCCTCTTCCCGTCACCGATTTTCTGATTAAGGAAAACACCTGATGTATAATAATGGTTATGGAACGTTCTACATTCAGATGTAATTGAAATTATATTAACCGACCCGACCCTTATTCTAGGCCTTCCCGGTCTGTTCTCCGTGGTGCTCACCTACATGGACCATCTCGGTCTCTGGGAGATAATCGATTTCCACATTGAACCGGCCATTTGTGAAAGTTACCTTGGCCACGCTCACCGCGCATTGGTAGTAGGAGACCTTCTTCCCGCGGTACACCTCTTCGTACCCTACGCATTTTACGAGGCCGAACTCTTCCATGCGTGCCACCCGACGATAGGCCACGGCGATGGGAATACCGCAGCTGCGGCTGAGCTGCTGCACCGACATCGGATGCTTGAACGTCGCGGTCAGGATCTTACCAGCGTAATCGTCGGAGATGAGCCGGGAGAGTTCCTCATCGCGGGAGACATTTTCTTCCATCGAACAAGAAAAGTCAGAGGCATTTATATTTTTTCTTATATTAATATCATGGCTGATAGGTACAACCCCCCTTAGATCATCGGCACTAGGCGGGGAGACGGTAACCTGTCATCCATGCCTGCGAAGTCCAGATAGTAGTATGGTGTGTGCGGCTTCATCCCGCCGGCCATCACGCAGCCGGCCATGTTCTCGAACCTGATGTGGATCTTGGCCTGCTCCCTCAGTGAATCCAGGGAGCAGGAGGTGGAGGAGGCTATGGCCATGACCACATGCCCGTTCCGCCTCATGGCATCGATGTGGGCCAGGCTCTGCTTGAAGACGCCGGAGCCGTAGACGCCCTCCATGGCGTCGAAGCCCAGAATGCTGAGGTAGGGGCCTGAGGACTCCCCGAGCATGTACTTCATGGAGGACATGCGCAGGTCCTGGGCGGCGTCCTCTCCCTCGATGGCGGATATGAACGGCAGGTGCTGCTCCTGCGAGGCCTCGGTGTCAAGGATGCGGAAGCTCTTGGTCAAAGCCTCCTCGTTGACGAGCATCTTCATCTGCTCGTCGATCAGGGAGTAGTCTGTGGCGTACATGGGGAGCCACACCACCCCCCTCCCCTTCATGAGGAAGTCGCTTATGATGCCCAGCTCCAGGCAGCGGACCACGTCCTGATGAACGTCCAGATCGAACTCGAACAGAACGAGGGACCCACGGGGAAAGCCGCCTATGGACCTGTCCAGGTAGGCATTACCGGACGATACCGTCCGGGGGCTGGGGTCCGGCACGACCTCGTGGCGCCTCATCTTCTCGGGGATCTTCACCCAGGTGGGCTCGAACACGGACATCCGGCCGCCGGTCAGCGTGAGGTAGTACTTCCACTGGTCGACGGCCACTCCGCGGAGCTTCTCTATGACCATCTGACGAACCCGGCGCCCGCCGCGGTCCTCTGAGACCATCTGTATGACCCCATCACCAAGGTAGTCGAGCATGGTCTTGCCCGATTCCTCCAGGGTGTACACGATGTTGGTCCCGGAGTTCTCCACGAGGTCCTTCTGCAAGGTGTTGATTATCCTCGCTGATCCTATACCGTAGCGCTCCGATAGCGCGTCTATGGAGTCGACCACCATCAGCGTCTTTCGCGGGAGGTTGGACTCCGCCAGGTCGTAGGCGACCTCCAGCTCCGGAAGCATTATGCCCAGGTCCAGGGTGATCTCGTCCTCGGTGATCTCCCCGGTGAAGCCCCCCTCCTCCTCACCTCCGACCTCCCCCGCTTCCACCTGCCCCTCCAGCTTCTGCAGCTCGGAGCGGACCACGGTCAGGCTGTTGTCCTGGTTGTTCAGCGCCTTCAGCAGGTCCTTCGCCGCGGCAATGGTCAGCTGCTGGCCGCCGGGCGACTCGGCGAGCATGGGGGCCTCCTTGTTGCGCCTGAGAAAGGTCTTGCCAGCCTTGAGGATGTTGTCCCTCTTGGCGCGGTCGCGCGCCCAGGGGAACTGACGGAACAGGGCCTCGTCCGAGACCCTGGTAGAGAGATAGTAATCGGGCTGCTCCTCCGATAGCTCTTCGATGATCTGCAGGGCAAGGGTGGTCTTACCGGTACCGGCGTCCCCTTTGAGCATCAGCGAATGCCCTCCCGGCGCCCGCATGAAATCCAACAGTACCTGGGGTATCTTTCCCCTGTGATTCTCCAAGGATGGGGAGGACAACATATATTCAGCCCTTTCCATAATTGCTGGCCGCATTATTTGCCGTATCAATATAAACTCCTTTCGGCGCCAGTTCGCTCCTAGGAAATCAAGACGGGGGCATAGGATTAATTATTTATTTCGTGGCCTTAATCCATGGCGGTTATCATGCTCATTTGCCCTCTTGATTATCGTTATGGAAATAAGGAGATGAAGGCCGTGTTCTCGGAGGAGAACCGCCTTCGGACCCAGCTACTCGTGGAGGCGGCCCTGGCGCGCGCCCATGCCGCGGTCGGCAACATCCCTGAGGCGGCGGCGGAGACCATCACCGAGAAGTGCACGCCGGAGCACGTCAGGCTGGAGAGGGTCAAGGAGATAGAGGCGGAGACCAAGCACGACGTCATGGCCATGGTGAACGCCATCTCCGAGCAGTGCGGGGATGCCGGCCGCTACGTCCACCTGGGGGCCACCTCCAACGACATCGTGGA
>MVRB01000180.1 GCA_002067635.1 Methanomassiliicoccales archaeon PtaU1.Bin030
ACGTCCGCGCCCCTGGCCGCCTCGGTAAGCCTGGAGGTGGGACGGGTGTCGCCGGATATGACCACCTTGCGCCCCTTGCGGGGTGGCCCCAATACGTCCTCGGACCTTACCCGCCGGTCCCCGACCATAATCTCGCCCCCTGACTGCAGGATGCTGAACTGGGGGCCGGGGATCACTCCCAGCTCCTTGGCCCGTTCGGTGAGGAAGCGCCCCCTCCGTTCCTTCTCCTCGACCACATAGGACAGCGCAGGAACGGTATGCTCTCCGGCCAGGGCAGTCACCGTGAGCGGGCCGAGATCGACCGAGTCCCCGTCCTTCATCTCCGCGGCCGTTACCTGGAATCCGAGCTGGAAGTAGCCCAGGGACAGTACCTGCTCGGCCATTCCGATCATGCCCAAGGGCCCATGGAGCGCGAGCGGCTCCTTCCTCCCGGAAAAGCTCATGGACTGTATCAGTCCAGGAAGGCCCAGGAAGTGGTCCCCGTGAAAATGGGTGACGAATATGTTAGTGACCTTCATGAAGGACACCGAGGACTGCATGAACTGGCGCTGGGTGCCCTCTCCGCAGTCGAACAATAACACCTCCCGCCCGACCTGCAGGGCGATAGCGCTGACCCCCCTTGAGGGTGAAGGCATTCCTCCACCGGTGCCTAGGAAGGTCAGCTGCATATCTCCTTCCATGACCATAAAGGGATAATAACTTTGCATTCCCTAATGGCATGTCGCCGCGATTGCTTCCTTCGTGGGAGAAGATCAGCGTCCCAGGTTCTCCAGCTTCCGCTCGTCCTTGGTGGCCTTCTTATACTCCTTGTTGTGCTCCTTGCAGAGGTGCACCCGCTTCGCCTTATCATCCGCCACCTTGAGGCCCCCCTTCTCCACCGCGTCGCGGGAGTAGGACCTCACGCCAGGTTGTGAACAGCCCATCACGCCGCACTTGTCCTCAGCCATGAAGGCCTCATCCGCCCTTCCGGTTAAAATAAGTTTTCAGGTGGTTCCACCGTCAGCATTATGATGCTGGCACTCACTATAGTATTGATTGTATGACCGAGATCAAGAAGATTCTGCTGGGTATCGACGGATCGGACGGTTCGTACAAGGCCGCAGGCTATGCAGCGGATCTCGCAGCCCGTGTGGGAGCGACGGTGACGCTGATGTTCGTGGTATCAGACCAGTACACCGACCGATTCATCGCCAAACCTACATACACGCCCAACGAGGAGATCATGGTGGGGTCCAGGTTCAACCGCGCCAAGGCCATCATGGAAGAGAAGCATGTGACCTACGACACGATGGTGGAGATGGGCAACCCCGCCCAGAAGCTTATCGCCACGGCAGAGAGCGGGTACGACATGATCGTTCTGGGGACCAGAGGCCTCAGCGCGGTGAAGGAGTTCATGCTGGGAAGCGTCTCCTCCAAGGTGGTGCAGCATTCCAAGATACCAGTGCTGATCGTGCCCTAAGCCTTTATAGTGCAAGGGAGATTTCCCGCGGATGACCAAGATCGCACCCTCCATCCTATCGGCCGACTTCAGCAAGCTGGGAGAAGAGGTGAGAGGATTGGAGACGCAGGGGGCGGACTGGGTGCACGTGGACATCATGGACGGGGTGTTCGTCCCTAACCTTACCATCGGGCCCGGGGTGGTGAAGGCCATCCGGCCGTTCACCCGTCTACCTTTCGACGTTCACCTCATGATCGTCGAGCCGGAGAGGTACCTCGATGTCTTTGCCCAGTCCGGTGCGGACATCATCACGTTGCATGTGGAGGCGTCCAAGGACGTCCCCCGCAGCATCGAGACCATCCACTCCCTGGGCAAGAAGGCGGGCCTGTCGCTGAACCCCGAGACGCCCTTCGAGGCGGTGATGCCCTACCTAGAGGACATAGATCTGCTGCTGGTCATGACCGTCCATCCAGGGTTCGGAGGGCAGTCATTCATGGAGGGCTGCGTGCCCAAGATAGCCCAGGCCCGAGAGTTCATGGACGACCATGGCCTCCACGCTGAGCTGGAGGTCGACGGGGGGATCAACTACGATACCGCCCGTACGGCCATAGAGGCCGGGGCCACGGTCCTGGCCGCGGGCAGCTCCCTGTTCAGGAGCAGGGACATGAGGACCGAGATAGAGAGATGGAGGCAGCTCCGTTGTCAGAAAGATGATTAGCAACGGGAAAGTTTCTTAAACGGGCCATATCATCCACCATCGTTCCTATGAAGCTCGATTTCGTCGGGTCTAGGTGGTTCCAGCCGCTGATGATCATCATCCTGCCGATTCTACTGCTGCTTTTGGCCATGGTGCTCAATGCCGATATCTGCTACTTCTTCCTCATCCTCCTGTGGATCGGCATGGGTCTGATTCTCCTCTACCTGCCCAAGGCGAAGGACTAGGCCCCCAAATCGTTATTACCCGGTCCGACGTTAGTTATGACCGATGGGGGTCAATCTTTCAGACATCGTGCCGGTCCAGACCATGGAGCTGGAGGGCCTTTCGGGTCAGAGGCTAGCGATCGATGCATACAACGCCATCTACCAGTTCCTGTCCATCATACGCGGTCCTGACGGCACTCCCCTCAAGGACTCCAGGGGCAGAGTGACGTCCCACCTGGCCGGGCTGCTTTACCGTAACATCAACCTCCTGGAGGCGGGGGTGCGTCCGGCCTACGTGTTCGACGGCCATCCCCACCTGATGAAGACCCAGACACTGGTGGAGAGGTCGGAGCGCAGGAGCAAGGCCCACGACGAGTGGAAGGAGGCCATTACCGAGGGGGACATGGAGCGGGCGCGCAGCAAGGCCATGCAGTCCTCGAGGATCAACAACGAGATCGTCGAGTCCTCCCGCATGCTCCTCACTTACCTGGGAATCCCTGTGATACAGGCTCCCGAGGAAGGGGAGGCCCAGGCCGCGTACATGGCCATGAAGGGCGACGTGTGGGCAGCGTCCTCCCAGGACTATGACTCCCTGCTGTTCGGCGCGCCCCGGCTGGTACGCAACCTGAACATCACCGGTCGAAGGAAGATGCCGGGGGGCAGGGAGTACCGGGACGTGCACATTGAGGTGGTGGAGCTGGCCAAGGTCCTGGAGGTCAACGGCCTGGAGAGCAGGGAGCAGCTCATCGACATGTGCATAATGATCGGCACGGACTACAATCCCGGGATCCGGGGCATCGGACCAAAGAAGGGATTGAAGCTCATCAAGGAGAACGGGACCCTGGAGAGGGCCCTTCAGGCAGCTGGGCAGAGCATACCCGACAGCGAAGTGATCAGGGAGATCTTCCTTCACGGAGAGCGTCTTGACGACTACCGCCTGGAATGGAGGGACCCGCAGCGGGACAGGATCGTCAGCTTCATGTGCGATGAGCACGGCTTCTCGGAGCAGCGCATCAACTCCGCACTGGACCGCCTTGAGCGGAAGAAGCCTGCGAAAAGGGCGGAGAGCATGCCGGCATCCCAGTCCAGCCTGGACCGCTGGGGCTCCTGAACCCGATCAGGAGGCCCGATGAATTATCCAGCGGTCCCTCTCATACCATCAAGATTTTAAAGGGTCACTCTATTGACAGCCGGAAAGGGACTGCGATGATAAAGCAGGTTCAAGCGAATTATAATCCTCCTGAACTTGAGAAGAGGGTTCAAAAGTTCTGGAACGATACCAACGCCTATAAGTTGACCAAGGAGCTCCGTGCCCACGGGGTGGACTACTACTTCGTGGACGGTCCCCCGTACACCACCGGGTATATCCACCTCGGCACCGCCTGGAACAAGACCATCAAGGACGCGGTGGTCCGCTACAAGCGGATGCAGAAGCACAACGTGCGCGACCAGCCGGGCTACGACATGCATGGGCTGCCCATCGAGGTCAAGGTGGAGCAGGCGATAGGGATCAAGAGCAAGAAGGACATCGAGACCTACGGTATCGACAAGTTCGTTTCCACCTGCAAGGAGTATGCTCTGGACTTCCAGAGGAAGATGACCGAGCAGTTCAAGGAGCTGGGCGTGTGGATGGACTGGGAGCGGCCGTACATGACCATCGCTCCCACCTACATCGAGGCGGCCTGGTGGACGCTGAAGAAAGCATACGACAAGGGCCTCCTTGTCTCCTCAAACCGGGTCATCTCATGGTGCCCCCGGTGCGAGACCGCGCTGGCAGAGGCGGAGATCGAGTACGCCGAGGAGAAGGACCCCTCGATTTACGTGAGGTTCCCGGTACGGGGCGAGGCGGGGGTGTCACTTCTCATCTGGACCACCACCCCCTGGACGCTGCCGGCCAACATGGCGGTGGCCGCTCACCCCGATTACCGCTATGCCAAGGTCAAGTTCGTCAAGGGAGACGAGTCGAGCATCGTCATCATACTGGAGTCCCTCATCGACCAGGTGGGGGAGCTGGAGGGCTGGGAGGAGTACGACATACTGCAGCTCATAGAGGGGGATGACCTCGTGGGCAAGGAGTACGTTCCTCCGCTGGAGGGCGAGGTAGAATCCCAGGGCTCCATGGTCGGCAAGTGGGTGCACAAGGTCATACCCTCCAAGACGGTGGAGGCGGACATGACCGGACTGGTGCACATCGCCCCTGGCCACGGTCCTGAGGACTTCGAGCTGGGCAAGGAGTTCGGCCTGGAGCCGTACTGCCCGGTGGACGAGAGCGGTAGGTTCACCAAGGACGTGGGGCCGCGGTACGCGGGGCTGCATGTGAAGAAGGCCAACGGCCAGATCATCGAGGACCTGAAGGCCAAGGGGCTTATGTTCCACCACGGTACCATAGAGCACCGCTACGGGCACTGCTGGAGGTGCAACTCGGGTATCATCTACAGGAACACCAACCAGTGGTACCTGAGGATCACCCAGGTCAAGGACCTCATGCTCGACGAGATAGCGAAGGTGCGATGGACGCCAGAGTGGGCGGGATCGTCCAGGGAGTACGACTGGACCATGAACGCCCGCGACTGGTGCATCTCCCGGCAGCGCTATTGGGGCATACCCCTGCCCGTCTGGACCTGCAAGTGCGGGCAGATGAAGGTCATAGGTTCCGTGGACGAGCTCAGCGGCGCAGAGGGCTACCGCAAGGACATGGAGCTCCACCGGCCCTGGATAGATGGGGTCACTCTTAAGTGCGACAAGTGCGGTTCCAAGATGAAGAGGGTGGGCGACGTCCTAGATGTATGGTTCGACGCCGGTGTCGCCTCCTGGGCCCAGCTTGGATTTCCGCGCAGCCGCACCGAGTTCGACCGCTGGTGGCCTGCCAAGTTCATCACCGAGGCCCATGACCAGACTCGTGGATGGTTCTACTCCCAGCTTGGCTCGTCGTGCGTGGCCTTCGGCCGCGCCCCCTACGACAGCGTGCTCATGCACGGGTGGATGCTCGACCCCCAGGGACAGCCGATGTCCAAGAGCAAGGGGAACGTCATCGACCCTGCCAAGGTCATAGCCGAGTTCGGGGCCGATGCCCTCAGGTTCTACTTCCTGCGGGTCTCCGCGCCGTGGGAGGACATCTCGTTCCAGCACGAGGGAGTGAAGAACGCCCGCAAGACCCTCAACATCCTGTGGAACGTGGCCAACTTCGCTACCACATACATGTCCATAGACAAGTTCGATCCCTCATCCGTGGACCCTGCGGCTGTTCGCAGCGCCATGAGGCCAGAGGACCGCTGGCTGGTGTCCCGGACGGAGAAGCTCAAGGTGGAGGTAACCAGGAACCTGGACTCCCTGGACCTGCACAAGGCGTGCCGTTCGCTGGAGGAGTTCATCCTCGAGGACCTCTCCCGATGGTACGTGCGCCTCATACGGGACCGTATGTGGAGAGAGTCCACGGACATGGACAAGGTGGCCGCCTACTTCACCCTTCACGACGCCCTCATGACCGCCATAAAGCTGCTGGCGCCAGTGTGCCCGCACATAACCGAGGAGATCTTCCAGGCCCTGGACGGTTCCAAGGGCTCGGTGCACATGTGCGACTGGCCTATCGCCGACCTCACGCTTGTTGACGACCGCCTGGAAGCGTCTATGAAGACCATGCAGGAGCTGGTGGAGGAGATCACCAAGGAGCGGCAGAAGAAGAACATGAAGCTACGCTGGCCCCTCCAGAGGATCGTCATCCACCCCCACACGCAGGAGACCTTGGACCTCCTGAGGCCGATGGAGGACGTGCTGCTGTCCCAGGCCAACGTGAAGAACGTGGAGTATGTCCCGCCGGAGCAGGAATGGAGCGAGCTGGTACTGGACGTGGTACCCAACCCCAACGCTATCGGCAAGGTCTACCGACAGTGGTCGTCCAAGATCGCGGTGCTCCTGAAGAACCGCCCCGCGGCCGCCATAAAGGAGGCCATCGACCGTGGGGAGTACTCCCTGGGCATAGAGGGGCAGATAGTCAAGATAGAGCCCAACATGGTGTCCTTCACCTCCACGCTCCCCGAGAACGTCGCTGGTGTGAAGTTCACCGGGGGGGACCTGTACATCGACTTCAACATGAACGAGGAGATCGAGGCCGAGGGCTATGCCCGAGAGCTCATCCGCCGCATACAGCAAATGCGTAAGGACATGAAGCTGGACGTCGAGGAGTATGTGCGGGTGGAGGTCCGGGCACCTGCCGTCATCGAGGAGTACTTCAAGTCCTGGAAAGAGCACATCATGAAGGAGACCCGAGCCCTGCAGATGGACTTCAAGACCGATCCCAAAGGAGAGAGGGAGGCCAGCTGGGAGGTGGAAAAACATCGCATGGACATCGCCCTCACCTCCCTGCACCTCAAGGAAGGGCTGAAGGAGTTCACCAAGGTTCCAGGGCTCTCCCAGGAGGGTGCGCTCGCCGTCATAAGGTCTGGCAAGACCAAGGTGGAGGACCTCAAGGGAATGGACGAGGCCGCCCTGGCCGCCATACCTGGCCTCAGCAAGAGCGATGCCCGGAACATCGCTCACTTTCTGGCAAGGCAGGACGTAGTGCCCAAGGCCGAGGCCGTTCCCTCCCCCTCCAAGAACCTAAACACCAAGGACCGCGACCTCATGATCAACTACCTCATGCGAGTACCCCGGATGAACCAGCTGAAGGCCGAGATGGTGATCGATGCCGGCTACGATTCCGTGGATAAGATCGCCCAAGCATCCAAGGAGGACCTGCGGGCGATCAGTGGCCTGGGCAACAAGACCGTCCAGGAGATAATGGACTACGCGGCCGCGGGAGGGTTCACAAAGGTCATGCAGTGCCCCAAGTGCCAAGGGGCGGTGCAGCCTTACGAACGGGAGTGCCCATCCTGTCACGCCTCGGTGGAAGCCTCCGTACAGGAAGTCAAGGCTGGAGACGAGGCGGAAGGGACGGAGGAGAAGAGCAGGACAGCGCCGTCACAGGCCAAGCTGGAGCCCTCGTTCACCTATCTCATCAAGGAGACCAAGGGGGGACTGTCATACTCCCTGTTCGAGGAGGCGATCAAGAAGGGGATGCTCGGGTACTGCGTCACCCGTGAGTATCCTCTTAAGATACGCTCCAAGTACAGCCTCGGAGAGACACCCGTGGTGTGGCTGAGCAACATCGGGAAGGAGAACTGCCTCCGGCCCAAGGACCTGGAGAAGCTGAGCTTCTCACTGGAGCAGTTCCTCGCCAAGAAGGACGTGATAATCCTCCTGGATGGGCTGGAGTACCTCATCACTAACAACAACTTCCTGACGGTGCTGAGGTTCATCCAGAGCCTCAGGGACCAGGTGGCCATAAACCACTCCATCCTGATGCTGGCCGTGAACCCCTCCACCCTGGACCCGCATGAGCTCAACCTGCTGGAGAAGGAAGTGGACGCGAACCTCTAGAGGAGGTCGCGCAGAAGCTCTGCCAGGCCGGGTACGGTCTGGTAGTCCTTCACCTCCTGTGGCGAGACCCAGCAGAACTCGGTATGCTCCCAGTCGATGCAGATCGAGGGGGCCCTAGCCTCGAACAGGAAGGGGTGGATGTGCCATATTATGTTACGGTCTCGGACCGTCACCATTTCCCCCTCCTTCGCGATGGGCAGGTCCAGCCCCGTCTCCTCGCCCAGCTCCTTGACGGCCGTCCTCTGAGGGCTGTCCCCCGCCTCCACGAAGCCGGAGACAGCGGCCCAGTAGCCCTGGAACGTCCCCACCTCCGCGCTCCTCTTGAGAAGCAGCACCTTGTCGCCGTCCCTCACGACGCAGCTCACCACGTGGCACTCCTTGACGCTGGGCAGCTCCACCGTTCCCCTGGTGCCGTCAACGACCGCTTGGTCCCCGTCCCTCAGCAGGGTCAGGTCGATGTGGTCGACGAGGGGGACCCCTGACATCACCGCCCCCGTTGCCACTATGGGCTCGGCCAGGGCGTTGATCAATGCCGCAGGGAGCGTTCCCTGCCTCCTCATCTCCAGGAGCACGTAGGAACCGACAGTGCTTCCCCGCCCTTGAGGGAAGGCGAACACTCGCCCTTTGACCGAGCGGCCGCCATGCGCAGGGTCCGTGAGCCTGCCGGTCGACGGCTCCACACCTCCAAGGAAGGACGTGGCGGATTGGCTAAGAACGACCTCACCCTCCCCCCTTCCCTTGGAGATGCCCCTTCCCTTCAGCATCATGTTATCATCTCCAGGAGGCCATCGGTGGCACGGTAAACCACCTTCTGCGAGCACAACGTAGGGAGGTAGTTGCAGGCCTTCCCCGAGTTCGTGGCGGTGGTCTTGAATCGCTCCTCGATGGGCGTCACC
>MVRB01000181.1 GCA_002067635.1 Methanomassiliicoccales archaeon PtaU1.Bin030
CGGGAGAGGTCGATGCTCATCTTCCAGTACATCCTGCGCCCCCCGAACGGCGAGGCGTAGACGAACGCGCCGTGGGCGGCCCGCGCGAGCTCAACCGCCTGGTCAACGTACCTTTCCTCGCCCAAGATCCGCCCCGCCTGCACGAGGGCGTGCATCCACTTGGTAAGGTAGTGATAGTACTGCCCATCCTGCTCCCACTCCAGGTAGGGATCGGGAAGCTCGTGCGGCGAACGCTCGTTCAGCCGCTTGCCGATGCGCAAGCCGCCGATGGTTGGATGCGCGGCCCCCTCTACCTCGGGCAGGCCGCTGATCCATCCCTCCCGCCGATCGTCCTCGCGGTGGCGGCCGAGTGTTCGGTGGACCTGCTCTATGAGCCTCTCAGCCAGCTCCGATGGTCTTTGGGATTTGGACGCGCGGTGGTCCCCCAGGTAGTTGCACACCGCGAACGCGTCGGTCCACAGGTACCTTCGTGGCCTCTCTCGGGGAGGGTCGAGGCCGGTGTCGCCAGCGAACCCCAGCATGAGCTTTCTCGCCAGCTCTCGCGCTTCCATGCCTGCCACGCTGCGCTCCATGTGGTTACCAGGCGAGGAACACGTTAATCTCTCTTGCCCTCCGGCGGATCGAACCGACGACCAGGGGGCTACTTGGACACCGCGCCCTTGGCCGCCGTGGTAACCAGCTCGCGGTACTTACCCAGAACGCCGCTCACCGGGCGGTCCACGATCTTAACGTCGCGCAGCCTCTCCTGCATCTCCTCGTCCGTGATGTTCAGCTGCAGCTTTCGACCAGGGATGTCGATGGTGATCTTGTCCCCCTCCTTTACAGCGGCGATAGGGCCCTTGACATACGCCTCCGGAGAGACATGGCCAATGCACGGCCCTCTGGTCGCGCCGGAGAACCTTCCGTCGGTGATCAGGGCGACATCGTTCGAGAGCCCCATCCCCGAGATCAGGCTGGTGGGGGACAGCATCTCCGCCATTCCCGGTCCTCCCTTCGGGCCCTCGTAGCGGATGACCACCACATCGCCCTTGACGATCTTGCGGGCCATGATCGCCTCCATGGCCAGGGCCTCGGAGTCGAAGACCCGCGCGTTCCCGGTGAAGTTCATCATACTGGGAGATACGGCGGCCTGCTTCACGACCGAGCCCTCCGGTGCCAGGTTACCATAGAGAACGGCTATGCCGCCCTGTTCGTGGAAGGGGCGGTCCAGAGGCCGTATGACCTCCTCATCGAATATCTCCGCATCCTCTGCGATCTGGCTTATGGTCCTCCCCGATACGGTGCGCTCGTCCGAGAGCTGCCCCTGAAGGCGCTTGAGCACCGCGGGTATGCCGCCCGCCCGCTCCAGGTCCTGCATGTGATACGGCCCCGACGGCCTGATGGAGGTGATGTGGCAGGTCTCCCTGGAGATCTGATCGAAGGTGGTGAGGTCGATCTCTATCCCAAAATCGTGCGCGATGGCCGGAAGGTGCAGGGCGGTGTTGGTGGAGCCCCCTATGGCCATGTCCACCCTGACAGCGTTGAGGAACGACCCTCGGGTCACAAAGCTTCGGGGGGTCATCCCCTCTCTGACAAGCTCCACGATGCGGCCGCCGGTCTCCCTGGCTATCTCCCTCTTCTTGCGGGACACGGCGAGAGAGGTGCCGCATCCGACCAGGCTCAGGCCCAACGCTTCGGTGAGGCAGGCCATGGTATTGGCTGTGAACAGGCCGGAGCATGAACCCTCTCCAGGGCATGCGGAGCATTCGACCCTTGTGACCTCCTCCTCCGTGGTCTTCCCGGCTGCGTGCTGCCCCAGGGCCTCGAAAACGTCCTGCAGGTCCATGCCCTTGCCGCGGAGGCTTCCAGCTTCCATGGGTCCTCCGGTGAGGATTATCGCAGGGATATCGATGCGGCCCGCGGCCATGAGCATGCCGGGGGTGACCTTGTCGCAGTTGGTGACACCGACCCAGCCGTCGAACATGTGCGCGTTGTTCATAAGCTCCACGCAGTCGGCGATCGTTTCTCTGCTGGGAAGGGAGAAGCGCATTCCGGAGTGGCCCATGGCGATGCCGTCGCAGATGGCGGGAACCCCATAGACAAATGGAACGCCGCCAGCCTCGACTATGCCTCGCTTGACCTCATCGACGAGCTTGTTGAGATGGACGTGACCGGGAACCACATCGTTCCAGGAGTTGGCGATGCCGATGAACGGCTTGCCCATGTCCTCGGAGGTGACCCCGGATGCTCTCAGGAGGCTCCTGCTTGGAGCCTTCTCTAGACCCTTCTTGACCTGATCGCTCCTCATGCTATCCTGGCCTCTATGCCGCTCATCGTAGAAATTATTTCCTGGTTCAGCCCTGAGCGCCGTCGGATGGTCTAGTAGAAGTTCCAGATGATGAAGAACAAAGAAGGGTAACGTAACGAGAAAAGAAGTATATTGAGAAAATGGTTTGGGAAAATCCGTATCCCGTTCAGGACCTAAGGACGATCTCGATGTTGACGCCGTCAGGGACCTGGATCCTCATGAGCT
>MVRB01000182.1 GCA_002067635.1 Methanomassiliicoccales archaeon PtaU1.Bin030
TAGATCTTGTAGAACCGGTCGTTGAACAGGAACGTACCGGTGTTGGGATCGAACTCCCAGGAGGCCAGACCGGCCATGTCCATGGCCATGGACAGCTGCCCCATGGCCCCCCGGAGCTCCTCGTCGGTCTTCTTGCGCTCGGTGATGTCCGTAATGAAGGTCAGGACCGCCGGCGCGTCGGAAATGGTGACCTGCGCCGCCGTGACCTGGATGGGGAACTGGGTCCCGTCCCTGCGCCACCCCAGGAACTCGACCTCTTTCGGCAGGGAGCCATGCTCTTGAGCCTGGGGAGGGTTCCAGGGCTTCTCCCCCCGGTTGGGAGCGGTGAGGAAATCGCACAGCGAAAGCCCGGTGTACTCCTCCGGCCGGGTGTAGCCAAAGATCTCCCGGTGCAGGGGGTTGGCGTATGTCATCACCCCATCCTGGAGGATGGCGATGGCTACGGGAGCGTTCTCGATGAGGGAACGGAACTTGGCCTCGCTCTTCTTGAGGGCTTGCTCGGTCCTGTGGCCGACGATAGCGTTCTTCACCTTGTGCTCCAGCTCTATGAACTGGGACCTGGGGTCACCGCCCTTCTGAACGTAGAAGGTCACGCCGTTGTTAAGGGCCTCGATGACGACCTCCTCCCGGCCTTTGCCGGTGAAGAGGATGAACGGGATGCCTTCATCCATCGCCCTCACGTGCTTGAGGAGGTCGATGCCGTTCATTTCCGGCATCTGGTAATCGGAGATTATGGCGTCGTACTGACCCTCCTTCATCATATTGCCGACGTCCAGGGCTGAGAGGGCGGTGTCCACTCTGAGGTCCCCTGAACGTTCCAGAAATGCCTTCCCAATATCCAGGAGACCTGCCTCATCATCGACATAGAGAACCCGGTACATCCAGAGACCCAATGGGGAAGTTATTGATTTAGATAATGATAATAATTGAACGGGCTTAATATCATTCTCGATACTAACAAACCTTGGATGGTTCCCCTTGCCCGACCTCGGGATGGGCACCCTGGCCGTTCACGTACCTGAACTTCCCTTCGGGGACAAGCATCTCGAACCTCACCCCTCGCCCGGGCTCACCCGTCTCCTTGATGGTTATGCCAGTGATCGCCAGGATCTCCCTGCAGAGGAACAGGCCCAACCCGGTCCCTTTCCCGAATCCTTTCGTGAACAGCTCTCCCTTCTCCTCATAAGGTATGCCCACCCCGTCGTCCTCGTACGTGAGGATGAGATCCCCGCCCTTCTCCAGGCAATCTATGGTGACGGTCATGGGGCCTCCCCCGTACAGCAGGCTGTCCTCCACCAGGTTGTGGAAGACGCGGATAAGCATGGGGTCGGCAAGCACCTGAAGTCCGGTTATCCCCTTGCCCAGGACAAGGGCCTTCGCCGGCCGCTGCTCCTGCACGCACCTCGCGATCTCCTCGATGGACTGCCACTGCGGCAGGGCTGTGCCCATGCGCTGGTAAACGGACGAGAAATCGATCTGCTCCTGGACTATGTTTACCGAACGCTCCAGGCGACCTATCCTCTTGAGCTGCTCAGGGTCGGTGATGGAGCACTTCATCAGTTCCAGGGTAGCGCTCTGGATGAGGATCTGGTTCTTGATATCGTGATGGGTCAGATCGCTCAGGAGATTAAGTTTCTCACGCGACCTCCGCAACTCCTCCTCGGCCCTCCTCATCTCGGTGATGTCCTGGTTGATCCCGAAGCTCTTCCTATGCTTACCGTCCTCGCTCTGCCAGTTGGCG
Source organism: Methanomassiliicoccales archaeon PtaU1.Bin030 (assembly GCA_002067635.1). Taxonomy (GTDB): domain Archaea; phylum Thermoplasmatota; class Thermoplasmata; order Methanomassiliicoccales; family Methanomassiliicoccaceae; genus UBA6. The sequence goes on from MVRB01000182.1 coordinate 1,742, forward strand.
GAGCGTACGAGGATGAGCCGCACCTCGCCGTCCCGCCTTATAATGCGGTGCTCGAACTGAAAATAACCGATGGAGGGCGTGGGGAGAGTGGTGTTACGGGCGTTATTCCTGACGATATCATAGTCCTCAGGGTACACGAACCTCCGGAAGTACTCCATGGATGACATCTGATATCCGCCCTCCCTCTTGGCGTCCGTCGCGTAGATCCTGTAGAACTGATCGTTGAAGGTGAAGGTGGAGGTATCTAGGTCCAGCTCCCAGGACGCCAGGGTGGCCATGTCCATGGCCATGGACAGCTGCCCCATGGTGCTCCTCAGCCTATCCTCCGCCCGCTTGATCTCGGTTATGTCCTGGGTCACGCCAAAGCCCATGGACCTCTTTCCGTTCTCATCCTTTACGGAGGTAGCCCTTACGATGATGTAGCGTCTCTCTCCGTCCCGGCGGACGATGCTATGCTCTACCTGAAGGAAATCCTCATCATAGTCGGGATGACTGACGGCGCCCATGACCTCGGTAAGGCGGGGCATCTCGTCGGGTGGCACGAACCTCTCCACGTACTCCATGGCGGGTATGCGGTAACCGCCCTCCCTCTCCGCGTCCGTTCCATAGATCTTGTAGAACCGGTCGTTGAACAGGAACGTACCGGTGTTGGGATCGAACTCCCAGGAGGCCAGACCGGCCATGTCCATGGCCATGGACAGCTGCCCCATGGCCCCCCGGAGCTCCTCGTCGGTCTTCTTGCGCTCGGTGATGTCCGTAATGAAGGTCAGGACCGCCGGCGCGTCGGAAATGGTGACCTGCGCCGCCGTGACCTGGATGGGGAACTGGGTCCCGTCCCTGCGCCACCCCAGGAACTCGACCTCTTTCGGCAGGGAGCCATGCTCTTGAGCCTGGGGAGGGTTCCAGGGCTTCTTCCCCCGGTCGGGAGCGGTGAGGAAATCGCACAGCGAAAGCCCGGTGTACTCCTCCGGCCGGGTGTAGCCAAAGATCTCCCGGTGCAGGGGGTTGGCGTATGTCATCACCCCATCCTGGAGGATGGCGATGGC
>MVRB01000183.1 GCA_002067635.1 Methanomassiliicoccales archaeon PtaU1.Bin030
CGGCATAGCCACCGGAGGCTGGGACCTGGTGGCCCCCACCCTGCTCCTGGCCGCGGCAGCCTTCTTCATCGCCACACTGGCCGAGAACGCCAGGGTCCCCTTCGACAACCCCGCGACGCATCTGGAGCTGACCATGATCCATGAGGCCATGCTCCTGGAGTACTCGGGGAAGCAGCTGGCGTTGATGGAGATATCCTCCATGACCAAGCTCATCATCTTCCTGGCCATACTCTCCAACGTTTTCTTCCCGTGGGGTATCGCCACCGACCTCACGGCCCTGTCCCTGGCAGGAGGCCTGCTGGCCTTCCTGATGAAGGTCCTGGTGCTGGCGGTGGTGATAGCGGTCATCGAGTCCGCGACGGCCAAGATGAGGCTGTTCCGCCTGCCCAACATCCTGACGGTGGCCTTCATCCTCTCCCTTCTCGCTGTTATGTCCTTCTACATACTGGGGGCGACCTGAATGGCGTTCACGACCACCACCATCATCGATGGCCTGGCCGCGGCCATCCTGCTGACCACCTTCATAGCCATTGCCAGCAACCGCATGTTCTCCCTCGTCCGCCTGTTCGCCCTGCAGTCCGTGGCCCTGGGCCTGCTGGCGATGGCCGTGGCCTCCGTCACCGGCGCCGCGCACATCTACGCCGTGGCGGTCCTGACCCTGGGCATAAAGGGGGCGGTTATACCCTGGATGCTTCTGTACGTGATGGAGAAGATAAAGACCACCAAGGAGGTCGAGCCCCTGGTAAGCATCCCCTTGTCCCTGCTGCTGTGCGGGGTCCTGACCGCGGTGGCGTTCTACATCACAGAACCCATAATCTTCACCAGCGGGACCATCACCACCATCACCAAGAACTGCCTGGCCATCTCCCTGGCGGTGGTGCTCATCGGTTTCTACACCATGATCGCGCGCAAGAAGGCCGTCACCCAGATCATGGGGCTGCTGACCATGGAGAACGGACTGTTCCTCGCGGCCATCTCCGTCACCTACGGCATGCCCATGATCGTGGAGCTTGGCATCTTCTTCGACATACTGGTCGCGGTCCTCATCATGGGCCTGTTCGCCTTCCGCATCAACAAGACCTTTGACAGCGTGGACACCACCATCCTCAGGAGGCTGCACGATTGATAGAGTACCTCCTGCTCATCCCTCTGATCGTGGCCGCAATATGCTACCCCCTGCGCAGGAGGGCCCTGGTGGAGGCGGTGGCAGTAACTGGATCGGCGGTCACCCTGTTAGCCTCCCTGATGATCTCCTACGAGGTCTTCACCACGGGGACCCTGGACGAGGGGCTGCTGTACATGGACGCCCTGTCCGCGTACGTTCTGCTCCTGGTCTCATTGGTGGGCCTCTTGGCCTGCATCTACTCCATAACTTACCTGCGCCAGGAGATGGAGGATGGCGAGATCACCGAGCTGAAGCTCAGGAACTACTACATCTTCTTCCAGCTCTTCGTCTTCACGATGCTCCTGGTGTGCGTTTCCAACAACCTGGGCATCATGTGGATCGCTATAGAGGGAACCACGCTGGCATCCGCCTACCTGGTTGGCCTGTACGACCGTGACACCTCCATAGAGGCAGCCTGGAAGTACCTCGTCATCTGCTCCGTGGGCATAACCCTGGCCCTGCTGGGCACGATCATCGTCTACGCCTCCTCCATCCAGGTCCTGGGCGAGGAGTCCAACGCCCTCAACTGGTCCACCCTGTGGGCCAACGCCTCCTCCCTGGACCCAGGGCTGTTGAAGATCTCCTTCATCTTCGTCCTCATCGGGTACGGGACCAAGGTCGGCCTGTCGCCCATGCACACCTGGCTGCCCGATGCCCACTCCCAGGCCCCCACTCCGGTCTCGGCGCTGCTGTCCGGGGTCCTGCTGAACTGCGCCATGTACGGCATCCTGCGCTACCACATGATAGTCTCTGGATCGCCGCTGGGCGCTGGTTTCTCGGGTGGCCTCCTCCTGCTGTTCGGCATAATCTCCGTGGCCACAGCGGCGGCCTTCATCATAATGGCCAAGGACTACAAGCGTATGCTCGCCTACTCTTCCATCGAGCACATGGGCATAATCGCCATCGGCTTCGGGTTCGGGGGCTTCTGGGGCATCTTCGGGGCGCTCTTCCACATGCTGAACCACGCTCTCGCCAAGACCCTCCTGTTCTTCGGTGCGGGAAAGGTCCTGCAGCGATTCCACACCAAGGATATCGACAAGGTGCACGGCCTCATCAAGGTCCTGCCGTTCACGGGCGCGCTGTTGCTGGGCGGGGGTCTGGCCATTACCGGGTGCCCGCCCTTCTCGCTGTTCCTGAGCGAGTTCATGATAATGGTAGGGGGGCTAAGCTCGCAAAGCTACCTGGGCACGATACTTTACATCCTGCTCCTGGTCATCGTGTTCGCGGCCTTCCTCAAGCACATCGGGGGCATGGTCTTCGGGGAACCCCTGGAGGAGATAACTCCTAAGGAGAGGCGGGGCCCGGACGTAGCGGTCATGGGCGTCCTCCTCGTCGCCATTCTTGCGCTGGGCCTGTATGTCCCCGGTTTCCTCAACGAGGTTCTGGACCAGATATACCGCCTCTTCGTACCTGGAGGTGGGGCATGACCGTGGAGAAGCTGCGCCTGATAGTGGAGGAGCTGCCCCCGGAACTGTACTCCAAGGTGCGTTCGGCCAAGGTCCGCGGCAACGACCTGCGTCTGGTGACCGGGATCGATGACCTCGCTTCCCTTGCCAAGCACATCCATGGAGCGTACCAGGCCCCCCTGGTCACCATGCACGCCACCGATGACCGGGCGGCGGAGGACTGCTTCAAGCTCTACGTGATACTGTCCCCCAAGGGGATGGACGCTTTTGTCACCATCATCGCCGCGCTGGAACCCCGCTCCCAGCGGTTCGTGTCCCTCACCCCTCAGATCAACGAGGCGGACTGGTACGAGAGGGAGGTCCAGGACATGTTCGGCCTGGAGGCCATCGGCCATCCAGACCCCCGACCTCTGGTCCTTTACGACGATTGGCCCCAGGGGGAGCACCCTCTGCGGAAGGACTTCCCGTTGGACCGCCGGCCTCCGCGGGTCAAGGGCGAGTACCCCTTCACCAAGGTGGAGGGCGAGGGGGTTTACGAGATACCCGTGGGCCCGGTGCATGCGGGGGTCATCGAGCCAGGCCATTTCCGGTTCTCCGTCGCCGGGGAGCCCATCATCAACCTGGAGGTCCGACTGGGGTACGTACATAAGGGGATCGAGAAGATATCGGAGAGCACACCCTACTGGAGGGGGACCCACCTCGCCGAGCGCATATCCGGGGACAACTCGGTCGCCCACTCCACCGCCTACTGCCAGACCGTGGAGGCCCTGGCCTCTGCCGAGGTCCCCGAACGCGCGGAGTACATCCGCACGGTGATGCTGGAACTGGAGAGGATATACAATCTCATCGGGGACATATCCGGCATAGCCCTGGACACGGCCTTCAGCGTCGGCGCCGCCAACGGCTACCTGCTTAGGGAGAAGGCCCTCAACCTCAACGAGTGCCTGACCGGCTCCCGTTTGCTGCGCTCGGTCAACGTCATAGGCGGAGTAAGAAAGGACCTCTCGGCCAACGACCGGGAGAAGACGCTCTCGGCCCTGGTGCGGCTGAAGCTGGAGTTCGAGGACCTCGTGGACCTGATGGTGACGTCCACCTCTCTTCTGGACAGGGTGGAGACCACGGGGAGGCTGTCCACGGAGATGGCTATAAGGCTAAACGTGGTCGGGCCTGTGGCCAGGGCGAGCGGGGTGGACCGCGACGTCCGCAGGGACCATCCCTATGCCGCGTACGACAGGCTGAACTTCCTGGTGCCTCGTGGGACAGCCGGTGATGTCAACGCCAGGACCAGGGTGAAGATAGACGAGGTCAGGGAGTCCTTCTCCCTCATCGACCAGGCCCTGGACGGTATGCCCTCCGGCCCCATACGCACGGTGGTGGAGAACATACCCGCGGGGGAGATGGCCATGTCCCTGGTGGAGTCCCCCCGGGGGGAGCTTGTCCACTGGATCCTGGCGGGGAAGGAGAGGCCCTACCGCCACAAGATACGGGACGCATCCTTCTGTAACTGGCTGGCGATGGAGGAGGCGGTCCTGGGGAACATCGTCCCGGACTTCCCGTTGATCAACAAGAGCTTCAACCTTTCATACTCGGGGAACGACCTGTGAGGTGCCAAGATGTTCAAGTTCCTTAAGCTGGGAGTGCTCAAGAGAGGGGTTCAGACCAAGCCTTATCCGCAGGAGCCCGCCGTGCCCTTCGATGCCTTCATTGGCCTACCGGTAGTGGACGGCGCTGCGTGCGACCGGTGCTCGCACTGCGTTTCCGCCTGCCCGGTGCAGGCCATCTCCCTCACCGACGAGGGCGTGGAGATATCCACGGCCCGGTGCATCTTCTGCGGTGAATGTGCGGAGGTATGCCCTCAGGCCATCAAGATGAGCCGTGAGTTCGAGCTGGCCGCTACGTCAAGGGAGGGCCTCAGGGTGGTGTACCGCCATGGATGAGGAGACCGAGAAGCTGGGGGAGGAGCTCAAGAGGAAGGTGAGGGAGGTCTTCGGCCGATCCCTGGCCATACGCGAGGTGGATGCGGGCTCGTGCAATGGCTGCGAGGTGGAGGTCAACTCTCTGACGAATGCGATTCATGATATCGAGAGGTTCGGCCTTCACATCGTGGCCTCCCCACGCCATGCGGACATGCTGCTGGTGACCGGCCCGGTGACGCGCAACATGGAGATCCCTCTGCGGCAGACCTACAACGCCACCCCTGGCCCCAAGATGGTGGTGGCCATGGGCTCATGCGCCATTTCAGGAGGCATCTACCGCGGTTCCTACGCGGTCCTGGACGGGGTCGATAAGGTTCTGCCCGTGGATGTGTACGTACCCGGCTGCCCTCCACGCCCTCAGGCCATAATACAGGGTATTTTGGTGGCCTTAGGCAAAATGGAGGAGAGGAAGGGTCAACGATCCTGATGGGCCAGGGACGCACGTCGGTCCGATCAGATTCCTACTGGGTGTTCATGCGTCCGTAAAGAGGAGTCTAGCACCATGATCGTCGGACCTTAATGGAAATAGTAACCCCATCCCAAATGATACCATTCGATGCTACCGCCAGTTATTGGGATGGAGGCCTCTTCCCTACTGACCGCCCATCGGTCAAATGACCCTCGCAACGCCCTGTTGTGTGCAACAACGGCTAAAACTCACTTCACTACCACCACCGAGCATGGACTGTTGCGGACCACATGCTCGGAAACGCTGCCGATGAGCACGCGGTCCAGACGGGACTTCTCCGAGGTCCCTACCACGAGGAGACCAGCGTTCAGCCGCTCGATCGCGAACACAATGGTCTCGTTCGGGGAGCCGCCCTCAAGGAGCGCGGTCACATCCACCCCGTGGTCCGTAGCCTGGTCCACGATGGCATTGAGCTTCTTCTTCGCCTCTCGTATCTGGGACTTCTTCTCGTCATCTGAGAGCTTATCGCTGATGACCATGAGCACCACCAGCTTGGAGCCTAGCTGCTTGGAGAGCTCGATGGCCACCCACATGGCCTTCTCCGAGCTCGGCTTCCCGTCAGTGGCCAGCAAAACGTTCTTCCCCCGCAGGGAGTAAAAAGGAGGGACGTCAGGTTCCATGATGCTCATTAACGGTGGGATAGGACATAAGCCCTTCCCGGCATCCAGTCCCTCACTTGACCACGATCACGGTACAGCCGGAGTTGCGGACCACGTACTCGGACACAGAGCCGATGAGCACCCTGTCGAGGGCGGTCTTGCCCGAGGTGCCCACGATGATGGCCCCGGCCTTGATCCTCTCGGCGGTGGCCAGTATCGTTTGGTAGGGCGACCCGCCCTCCAGTAGGGTGGTAACCTCCAACCCCCGGTCCAACGCCATGTTCTTGATGTCGACGAGCTTGGCCATGCCTTCCTTGATGAGCTCCGTCTTCTCCGACTCGTTCTTGGGACTGACCACGTATACCACGAACAGCTTCGATGATGTGAGGGTGGCCATCTCGATAGCGTAATTGATGGCCTTAACCGAATGTGGCTTTCCGTCCGTCGCCAGCAACAGGTTCCTTCCCTGTATCTGACCTTCCGAGGTCTCCTCCATGTTCGGTGGAAGGTGGAACTGCGAAATAAAAGGTTGTTCAAGCTCATCAGTTGAGGAACATACTTCCTCCAGACCACGGACGGGGCGAAGTTAGAACTAACCCTAGGTCGATAATGTTCCGCATGGACCCGGTGGAGCTGCTGGCAGTAATTTTGATCATCGTTCCGATCCTCGGCGCGCTGTTCAGCCTGATTACAAGGGGCAGCTTGGGCCTGAAGGTCACGGTGGCCCTGACCGCCGGCACGATCTCCGTGTCGTCGCTGGCCCTGTTCCTGCTCATCTCTTCAGGCACCTTCCGGTCAGAGATAGAGGCCTCCTCCCTCTACCCCATGGGCCCGGGAATGATCGTGGTCGACCTTCTCCTGGGAGCACTGTTCGTGTACATCGGCTGGCGCATCCGGAGCTACCTCGTCATGGTCATCGCTACCGCCAACCTCGTACTGGCCATCCTGCTGGATGCATTGACGGGCTTCCAGGAGGTCAGCCCGGCCCTGGTGATCGATCACCTGGCGGTCATCATGGTCCTCATCACCAGCCTGATCGGCTCCATCATCGCCATCTATTCCTTGAAGTACATGGAGCACGACCCCCGGCGCCCTCGGTTCTTCGCGGCGGTGCTGCTTTTCCTGGGGTCCATGAACGGTGCCGTTCTGTCCAACGACCTGCTGTGGCTCTTCGTGTTCTGGGACATCACCACCCTGTGCTCCTTCCTGCTCATCGGCCACACTGGGACGGACGAGGCCAAGAGGGCGGCCCGCTGGGCTCTGACAGTGACCCTCGGTGGTGGAATGGCGTTCATCCTCGGAACGGTGTTGGCACACCATTACTACGGCTCCATCTCCCTGAGCGCCTTCCCCATCTCAGGGGCCAACGAGCTCGCGCTCCTTCCCCTGGCTATGCTCTCGGTCGCCGCCCTCACCAAGTCCGCCCAGGCCCCGTTCCAGTCCTGGTTGCTGGGCGCGATGGTGGCCCCCACCCCGGTCTCGGCGCTG
>MVRB01000184.1 GCA_002067635.1 Methanomassiliicoccales archaeon PtaU1.Bin030
GGTCCTCGGCCGCGATGCGGCTGGCCAGGACATGAACGGTGTTGATGTCCTTGGCGCAGGAGGGGCACACCCTCACGGTCTGGCCCCCGCCCCCCCATGTCACCTTGATGCCCCGCCCCTCCTTCACATGGGGGCAATCGTTGCTGTCGTCCAGGTCATATGGCAGGAGGGACAGCACCTCCTCCACATACTCAGCGGGTGGGCGCGGTCCATCCGGGGAGCATATGGCCTCCTTCTCCGTGGAGTAGATGTGCAGGCCCCGCTTCTGCGCCGTGGACCACAGCGCCAGGAGCCGTAGCTCGGGGTGGTCGAAGTGCTGCACCCCGATCAGCTTGTCCCGATCGACCTTTCCCCGCATGGCGAAGGAGACCTCCCCCATGGGGGTCTTGGTGGTGGCGAGATAAGGCACCTTCCCGGCCACATGGAGAGAGATCGTCGCCGCATAGGCGCGCACCAGCTGGTCACCCCAGTTCATGGAGAACTCCAGCTTCTTGGGGTCAAGCCGCCTGCTGGACACCTTTTCCATCTTCTCCACGGCCTTCTTTAGGTCACACCCCCGGCAGTCCTCGGTGCACCTCGGCAGGAGTAGACGTGGGTCCTCCGCCAGCATCCTCGCTTTCTCCAAAAGGTCCTTCTCGAGGGTCTTGGGGGTGGCCTTGGCCCCTCTGAACCTTGCGCGCCTTCCCATGCATTGCCTCTACGGCACCAGCGTTCTTAAGCCTTGGGTCTAATCCGATAGGGCCGAAAAACCACGAAGGAGGGTGCTCCGAGCCCTGTCGGGAACGATACTGGATAGTTGTGGAAGAACCTATTTATCCGCGTACTCCCTTTTAATGATGGGATGCATTGCCTGAAGGGAGAGACTTCTATCGCGGTTTGGTCAAAGGGTATGAGGTTGGCCTTAACAAGGCCTGGGACGAACTCATCGGACTGACCACCAAGGGCTTCAGCCCTAGGGAGATCCAAGTGATGGCCAAGAGCAAGCGCCAGAACATCAGCACGGCCATCAGGCAGCTGCGGCTGGAGATAGAGGAGGAGACCGGCTTTGACATGACCGGGAGGTCCTCCGTGGACCGGGCCAGCGGCAGGGTGGAGAACGGAAATGCCTACCTCATAGAGATCACCGCCATCACCCAGGCCCTGAGCGTGGTGAACGAGCTTACCTCCGACGGTACCCCCGCTCTGTGCATCCTCCGGAGCTTCCCAGGGAATTTCCAGGGAATGATGAACGACTCGGTGAGCTGCGCCTGGCTCACAAAGTACGAGGGGACCAACTACGACTCCTTTCCCGTGTTCTCCGGCTCTGCGATGGAGGGCATGGTCACCGAGGTCCGCAATTTCATGAAAGAAGGTCCGGGGCGGATAGTCCTCCTTGAGGGGATCGAGTACCTGATAATCCAGAACGACCTGGTGAAGGTGCTGAAGTTCCTCCAGACCATCGTGGACCAGACCGTACTGACGAAGGGCATCCTTCTCCTGGCCATATACCCTCACGCTCTGGAGGACCGGGTCCTCAACAACCTCCGCTGCAACATCGGTTCGGTCCTGCGGACCCGCTCACCGGGCGAGAACGATCTCGATCGATGAGACGTTGGTGCTCTCTCCCTGGTCCGATACCATGGCCTCGGTGCCGATCCGCACGTCCTTAACGACGGCCTCCCTGATGAACCGATGGCGTACTATCTCCGCCACGTCCACGGCGCGGCTGATGGCCTTGCCCCGCGCGCGGATGATGACCTCGTCGGAGCCGGCCTTGAACTGGGTGACGACCGCGGTGACGTAGTCCATCGTATCCTTCCTGCCGATGAACACGGTGTTGTCCTCGGTCTTCCCCGTACCGTTGCCCTGTTCGCTCATCCTGACACCGAACCGATACCCATCCTCACAACTGGCGGTGCTCGGTGAAGTACCTCATCATGATGCGCCTCTGCCCCTTGCGGAGTATCTCTGAGAGTGTGGATGTGGAGATATCGAACATCTTGGCCAGCTCACGAAGGCCGATGCGGCGGGGGAAGTCGAAGTACCCTCGCTCGAACGCCATGCGGGTTATCTGCTCCTGCCTCAGCGTGAGATCGTCAGTATCGGTGATCTGGGTGAGCTTTTCCAGCTTGGGCGAGGCGTTTATGCGCTTGAGGTTCTCGATGAGGTCCTGCAGCGCCTTCTTCTGAGTGACCAGCATGGTCCAGCTCAATCGCCCGTCCTTTGTGGTGGTGGATCGGGTAAGGAAACACTCCGTGCCCGCCAGCAGGCGGCAGGCCATGCACTGGTTGGTGGAAAAGACGGCCAAGGCCTTGCTCTTGTCGATGGCGCTTATATCAACGTTGAAGATGTTGGGGTTGTTGCGCACCTGGTCGATGACCTTGGGCAGGTCCTCCTCGTTCTCTACCTCGATCTGGACCAGGTCCCTGACCTCAGACTGGAGGGCCTTGGAGTCAATGATCTTGATGACCGATGGGTAGGCCTCTACGATGTCCGTTATCCAGTTGTCTGGCATGTCCAGGGAGACTATCGCTTCCATCATGTTACTCTGTCATAGACATGCATTCAGGGGTATATCCCCCTTAGCTCCATCGCGGTCACGACCTCCCTCACCGCTAACATGTACGCCGCGGTCCTCATGTCGGTGCCCTCGTTCAGGGAGCTGGTGAGCACACGTCCGAAGGCCGAGGTCATGGTCCGGTCCAGCCTCTGGTTGACCTCTGAGTGGGTCCAGAACTGATATTGCAGGTCTTGGACCCATTCAAAGTAGGATGCGGTGACGCCTCCCGCGTTCGCGAGGACATCGGGAATCAGCATGCATCCCTTCTCGTACAGTATCCTGTCGGCCTCGGGCAGTGTGGGGCCGTTGGCCCCTTCGACCACCAGGCTGGCCTTGATATCATCTGCATTGTGCTCGGTTATCACCTCTCCCAATGCCGCAGGTACCAGGACCGTGCACTCCAGCTCCAGGATCTCCTCGTTGGTTATGTTGGTCGCGGACGGGAGGTCCCTCACGGAGCCGGTGGCCTCCTTGTGCTCGGACACCTTCTTGATGTCCAGCCCCGAGGGGTCGTAGATGCCGCCGCTGGAGTCGGAGACGGCGATCACCTTCATGCCCAGCTCGTCCCGCAGAAGGCGGGCGGCGTTCCTCCCCACGTTGCCGAAGCCCTGCACGGCCACGGTGGAGCCCTGGGGTAAGAGCTTTCGGGAGCGCAGGGCCTCTCGGAGGCAGTACATCAGGCCCCGCGATGTCGCCTCCTCCCGCCCCTCCGAGCCACCCAGGGAGACAGGCTTGCCGGTGACCACGGCGGGGACGGAGTGGCCTACATTCGCGGAGTACGCATCCATGATCCAGGACATCGTCTGGGCGTTGGTGTAGACATCAGGCGCGGGGATGTCCACGTGCGGGCCTATCACTGGCGACAGCTCCCAGGCGAAGCGCCTGGTCATGCGCTCCACCTCCGACCTGCTCAGTTGCTTGGGATCGCACATCACTCCTCCTTTGGCCCCTCCGAAGGGTACTCCCACCACCGCGCACTTCCACGTCATCCACATGGCCAGCGCCCTCATCTCCTCCAGGGAGACGCTGGGATGGTAGCGTACCCCTCCCTTGTAGGGGCCACGGGCATTGTTGTGCTGCACGCGGTAACCGGTGAAGACCCTCAGCGAGCCATCGTCCATCTTCACCGGGAAGTTGATCACCAGCTCCCGCCGAGACCTCACCAGGATGTCCACGATACCTTCATCGAGCTTCAGCGCAGCGGCCGCCCTCCTGACCTGATCGACCGCTACCTGATATGGATTGGAACTGCTCATCGCATGCACCTGCTTGAAGTGGACGTGGTTATATGGCTGTAACTTCCTATGGTGCTACGCCCACTTTCTTATGACTATTGGTTGAGGTACCTATATGAACAACGCGGAGATCGCCGACCTGCTCCACGAGTTCGCCGACATCATGGACCTGAAAGGTGACGTCTTCAAGCGCAACGCCTACCGGCGGGCCGCGCAGAACGTCCAGGAGCTCGACGGGGACGTCCTTTCATACTACAGAGAGGGAAGGCTGGAGAGCATACCGGGGGTCGGGGAGTCCATAGCCCAGAAGATCGCCGAGATCATCAGGACCGGAAGGTCGGCCGAGCTTGAGGCCCTGCGCGCCCAGTATCCACCAGGTTTGGTCGAGCTGACCCAAGTGCCGGACCTTGGGCCCAAGAAGGCCCTTAGGCTGTACAGGGAGCTGGGGATCAGGGACCTGGCTGGCTTGAAGAAAGCCGCGCTGGAGCACCGCATCCGCCGGCTCGAAGGCTTCGGAAGGAGGTCCGAGGAGAAGATCCTCCAGGGGATAGAGCTGGTCGAACGGAACAGCGGTCGCATGCTGCTGGGGGACGCCCTCCCCATCGGCCTGGCGGTGGAGTCCTACCTTCGGGAAAATGGCATAGAGCATGTCAGCGTGGCTGGCAGCCTCCGCAGGAGGAAGGAGACCATAGGTGACATCGATATCGTGGTCGGCAGCGACCTTCCCCTCGAGGCCACGAGGCTCTTCGTCTCCTACCCGCGCAGGGAGACGGTGGTACTGCAGGGGCCCACACGGTCCAGCATCCGTCTCGATGACGGTACGCAGGTGGACCTGCGGGTCGTTCCGGTGTCCGACTACGGTGCCACTCTTTTGTACTTCACCGGCTCCAAGGAGCACACCGTGGAGCTGCGGAGGATGGCCATGCAGATGGGGTACAGGCTCAACGAGTACGGCCTCTTCCGCAGGGACGACGGCTCCGTGGTGGCGAGGGAGGAGGAGAGGGACATATACCGCGCCCTAGGCCTGGACCTGATCCCGCCGGAGATGCGGGAGATGAGGGGAGAGATAGAGGCGGCTGGTGTTGGCCGGCTCCCTGACCTCCTAAGGTCCGAGGACATACGCGGCGACCTCCACGTGCACACCGTTATGAGCGACGGTCATGCCACCATGCGTGAGCTGGCCCGGGAGGCCAAGCGGCTGGGGTACGAGTACATAGGCCTCACCGATCACAGCCCCTCCCTGCGCATCGCCCACGGCCCGACCGCGGGGGACCTCCTGGACTCGGTGGAGGAGGCGCGCCAGGTGTCCGAGGAGGAGGGCATAGCGGTTCTGCGCGGCTCCGAGGTGGACATTCTCGAGGACGGGTCGCTGGACTACCCCCGGGAGGTCCTGTCCCAGCTGGACTTCGTCATCGCCTCGGTCCACTCCCGCTTCCAGATGCCCGAGGAGGAGATGACGGAGCGGGTCCTCCGGGCCATGAGCGATCCCGAGGTGAACGTGCTGGGCCACCCCACGGGGAGGCTCCTGGGACGCAGGGAGGCCTACAGAATAGACCTGGAGCGGGTGATGGAGCACGCCTCCCGGGAGGGTGTGGCCCTGGAGCTTAACGGATATCCGTACCGGCTTGACCTCAACGACCTGAACTGCAGGAGGGCCAAGGAGCGGGGGGTCAAGCTCTCCGTCGGCACTGACGCCCATGCCCTGGAGGACCTGGGCTACATGCATCTGGCGGTTGGGACGGCACGAAGGGGGTGGTTGGAGAAGGGCGATGTGATAAACACCCTCTCCCTGGCCCAGATCAGAAGGTTCTTCGAAAGAACCAGCGGCTAAACTATATGTCATGCCGAGTGTTTAGTGAGCACCAGGACGGTGAAGCGTTGGGTGTGATCGAGATAGCTGATTCCATCAAGAGCATGGAGATCAGAGGAGCGGGGCTCATTGCCAGAAGCGCGGCGGATGCGCTGAGGCAGCAGGCCGAGGATTACCGGGGAGGGGACGTGGAGGAGCTGCGGAGGCGCCTTGAGGAGGCCCGGAGGTCGCTGATAGACTCCCGACCCACCGCAATATCGCTGTGGAACGCGGTCCAGGCCACCCTCAGGGGGGCATCCCGGGCGGGGGACGCGGAGGAGCTGAGGTCCCTGGTGATCTCCAATGCCGAACGGTTCATCGAGCGCTCCAGCAGGGCCGTGGAGACCATAGGGAGGATAGGGTCCCACCGCCTCAGGTCGGGTATGACGGTCCTCACGCACTGCAACAGCAAGGCCGCCCTGGGGGTCATAAAGGCGGCGCACGCCGACGGCAAGGACATCAATGTCTACGCGACGGAGTCCCGCCCCTGGAGGCAGGGGCTGCTGACCGTTAGGGACCTGTCCGAGGCGGGCATCGGTTCCACGCTCATCATCGACAGCGCCGTGCGCTGGATCATGAAGGAGGTGGACGTCGTGCTGGTGGGAGCGGACACCATATGCTCCAATGGGGCCCTTATCAACAAGATCGGCACCTCCCAGGTGGCGCTGGCGGCGGACGAGGCGAGGGTGCCCTTCATCGTGTGCGCGGAAACCTACAAGTTCTCGCCCAAGACCGTCCTGGGGGAGATGGTGGAGATAGAGGAGCGGGATGCCAACGAGATCGTCGATCCACGGCAGCTCCCGGCCGGGGTCAAGGTCAGGAACCCAGTGTTCGATTCCACACCCGCGGAGCACATAGATTCCATAGTCACCGAGATAGGCCTTATCTCGCCGTACGCCGCGTACGAGGTCATCGTGAAGGAGCTGGGACAGGAGTCCATATTCGAGGCCAACGAGGAATGAAAATGGAGTATTCGGAGAAGTACCTGCACCTGGGGGAGTCTGTGGACCCCGATGCCTACGTGATATGCAAATACAAGATCGTGACCGATATGGACATCAGGCTGGCGGCCGCTGCCGTGGCCACCGAGCAGTCCACAGGCACGTGGACCGGGATCTCCACCCTCAACGATGAGATCTTTGAAAGGTATCACGGCCGGGTCACAGCCATAGATGGGAACGTTGCCACCATCGCCTACCCGGAGGAGGATTTCTCCCTGGACATCGGCGGGGTCCCCCAGGTCCTGAGCGTCATCGCCGGTAACCTGTTCGGCCTTGAAGGGCTGAAGGGCGTGCGCCTGGAGGACGTGGAGTTCCCCAAGAGCATGCTTAGCGAGTTCAAGGGCCCTAAGTTCGGCATCCCCGGCCTGAGGAGCGCCCTGAAGAGGCCGAAGAAGCCGCTGGTGGGGACCATAGTCAAGCCCAAGATAGGTCTGCCGCCTCAGGGAATGGCCGACTACATCTTCGAGGCGGGGATGGGCGGTCTCACCAACGGCAAGGACGACGAGACCCTGTCGAACCAGAGGTTCTGCCCCCTGGAGGACCGGGTGGTGGCCATCGCCGAGGCCATCGACCGGGTGCGGTCCCAGACGGGGCACGAGATGATGCATGCCATAAACGTCTCCACTCGAGGAGACCAGATATTGGAGGTCGCGGATCGGGCGCAGGAGCTGGGGGCCACCGAGCTGATGGTGGACGTCATAACCTGCGGGTTCGCGGCGGTGCAGGTGCTGGCCGAGGACCCGTCGATAAAACTGCCCATACATGTCCACCGCACCATGCACGGTGCCATAACACGCAACAAGGACCTGGGCATCTCCATGCAGGTGTTCGCCAAGCTCGTCCGCATGTGCGGAGGCGACGCCCTGCACGTGGGCACCTTCGGCGTGGGCAAGATGAAAGGAACGCCAACCGAGGACCTGGCCAACCAGCGCGCTTGCGTGGGCCCGGAGCTGCCATACGAGAAGGTCATGCCGGTATGCTCCGGAGGGATGCACCCCGCGCTCATCGAGCCGCTCATGAAGATAACCGGTCCCGATGTCCAGATACAGGCGGGCGGAGGAGTGGCCGGTCACCCTGGAGGGGTGAGGGGCGGGGCCCGGGCCATGGCCCAGGCGGTGGACGCCGCCTACGAGGGCGTACCGTTCTCGGTATACTCCCAGGACCATGAGGAGCTTAGGGAAGCGATCAGAAAGTGGGGATAGTCATGCAGCTCAAGGCAAAGTACATCGATATGGAGTCAGCGGAGTACACCGCGGTACTGCACACAGAGGACGCGCTGGAGATCGGCGTCAGGGAGCAGGACAGGGTTCGAATAAAGCACGAGCGCAGCTCCGCGGTAACCTTGGTCCAGATCACGGACACTGTGGTAGGCAGGGGAGAGGTAGGCATACTGGGCAAGGCCTGGGAGGAGCTGGGCCCGGACCCGGACGAGCCCATAGAGGTGGTGGCCACATCCAAGCCCGAGTCCATCGAGTTCATCAAGAAGAAGATGAACGGCAAGGAACTGACCACCGAGGAGATCCGCGCCATCGTCAACGACATCTCCTCGCACAACCTCAGCAACATCGAGCTCACCGCGTACGTTACCGCGCTTTACATAAACGGCATGAACCTGCGGGAGACCGCCGACCTGACGCAGGCGATGGTGGAGACCGGCGAGACCATAAAGTTCGACCGGTCCCCGGTGTACGACTTCCACTCCGTCGGCGGCTGCCCCGGGAACAAGATCACATTAATAGTGGTGCCCATCGTGGCGGCGGCGGGCCTGCTGATACCCAAGACCTCCTCGCGGGCCATCAGCTCGGCGGCCGGGACCTCGGACATCGTAGAGGTCTTCGCCCGGGTGGACTTCGACGGCAACAAGCTGCGGAGCATAGCCGAGAGCACCGGCGGCAGCCTGGCTTGGGGAGGGTCGGTCAACCTCGCCCCCGCCGACGACCTGATCATAAGAGTGGAGTACCCACTGGGGATAGATCCTCACGCCCAGCTCCTGGCATCGGTCATGAGCAAGAAGAAGGCGGTGGGGACGGAGTACCTGGTCATCGACATACCCATGGGCGCCGGCACCAAGGTGCCGACCATGGAGAAGGCCCAGGCCTACGCCAAGGACTTCGTGGACCTAGGGGAACGCCTGGGCATACATGTGGAGTGCGCCATCACCTACGGCGAGCAGCCGGTGGGAAGGGCCATCGGACCGGCCCTGGAGGCCCGCGAGGCCATTGCCATCCTTGAAGGCGAGCTGCATCCCAGCAGCGTCATCGAGAAGGCATGCGGCATGGCGGGCATGCTCCTGGAGATGGCAGGGATGAAGAGGGGGGAGGCCAAGGCCCGCGAGATACTGATGTCCGGTAAGGCCCTGGAGAAGTTCCGGGAGATCGTGGCCGCTCAGGGAGGGGACCCCAACATCCGCTCGGCGGACATAAAGGTGGGCAAGTTCACTCACGACATCACTGCCACCATGTGCGGCTACGTCAACTCCATTCGAAACAAGGATATCGTGGCCTTGGCCCGCGCCGCGGGATCGCCCCGCGACAAGGGAGCGGGGGTACTTCTGCACAAGAAGCGGGGGAACCGAGTGGATGAAGGGGAGCCAGTGCTCACCATCTATGCCGATTCCCAGGCCAAGCTCGACCAGGCGGTCGAGCTTTCGCGGAAGCTCAACCCCGTGAGCATCGAGGGCATGATCCTGGCCAAGCTCCCCTATATCAACAGGACGACGGTCATCGAGCGCACGTTCTGTCCTGTGCCCGAAGCGCCTCCTGGAGACTGAGCTCTCCCTTGGCCACGGACTCTGCCAGATCGTAGGAGATCGTGACCCGGCCGCCGCTCTCGATGCGGCTGAGCCGCTGTATGTCCCTGACCTCTCCGGGCGTGGGCCTCACCTCCGGGGGGAAGGGCAAACGGTATCCGGTGCCCAGGGCGATGGAGACGGCGGCATCGGCGTCCGGTTCCTCCGTCCTACGGGTGGTGCTGGTCTCGTCCACCAC
>MVRB01000185.1 GCA_002067635.1 Methanomassiliicoccales archaeon PtaU1.Bin030
TGGGAGGTCCTGCGGGCCACGCACCTTTCTATTGGCAGCACCTCGAACACATCATCCTCTATGAGGTCGCAGAAACCCCTCAGCTCCTTCAGCGACAGGGCCTCCAGCCTGCTCCTCTTCTCAATGGCGTGGCGGACCACAGCTCCAACCACCTCATGGGCCTTGCGGAAGGGGAGGCCCTTGACGACGAGGTAGTCAGCGAGGTCGGTGGCGTTGAGGAACCCTTCCTGACATGCCTGGAGCATCCTATCAGCGTTGACCTTCATGGTGGCAATCATGGACGTGGTCATGCGGAGGCAGGGGATCAGGCGGTCGTAGGAGGCGAAGAGGGCAGGTTTGTCCTCCTGCAGGTCCCGGTTGTAGGCGGTAGGGAGCCCTTTCATCGTCACCATGATGTTGACAAGGTCTCCCAAAGCCGCCCCCGCCCGCCCCCGTGTCAGCTCCGCGACGTCGGGGTTCTTCTTCTGGGGCATAATGCTGCTTCCTGTAGAGTACGCGTCAGCCATCTCCAAGAAGCCGAACTCCGGCGAGGACCAGTACACGAGCTCCTCGCACAAAGATGAGAGGTGTACAGCCGTCAGAGCAGCGGCGAAGAGGTACTCGGCCACGAAATCGCGGTCGGACACCCCGTCGATGGAGTTGGCGCATGGGGCCTCGAAGCCCAGCAGCTGTGCGGTGTACGTCCTGTCGATACTGTATGTCGTTCCGGCGAGAGCGGCCGATCCAAGGGGGCAGATGTTGAGGCGCTTGTAGGAATCGATGAATCGCTCTGCGTCGCGCTGCAGGCGCTGAAGATGGGCCATCATCCAGTGCCCGACGGTCACCGGCTGCGCGTGCTGGACGTGGGTGAAGCCTGGGAGGATCACGTCGCGGTAGACCTCCGCCCGCTCCATCAGTCCCTTCTCCAGCATCATGATGGCCTCGATGGTGTCCAAGGTGGCATCGCGTAAAAACATGCGAACGTCCGTCACCACCTGATCGTTCCTGCTGCGCCCCGTGTGCAGCCTTGCGCCGGCGTCCTGGATGCGGTCGGTGAGGATGAACTCGATGTTGGAGTGGATATCCTCCAGGTCCTGCTGGATGGGGAGGGTCCGGTCCTCCACCTGTGCCAGTATCCCCTTGAGGCCCTCTGCGATGGACTTTGCGTCCTTGGCTCCGATGATGTTCTGACGGGCCAGCATGCGCACGTGGGCCAGGGAGCCGATAATATCGTACCTGGCGAGGCGGCTGTCGTCCTGCAGGGAGGAGGTGAAGGCCAAGGTGCTGTGGGAGGCACCCTCGCTGAACCTACCGGCCCAAAGTGTCTTCTTCTCGCCGCTCATCCTAAAAGACCTCCTCGGAGTTCATCAGCTCCAGAAATACATAGTAATAAAAAAGGGATGGGTTAAGGGGTTTGCTAGCCAAGCATCACTTGCTTTTCTTGCCGGATGAGGACCTGGGCTTCTCAGCCTTCTCGTCCACCACCTTCATCTTGTCCTTGTGGGCCGAGGCCACGGTCCTCAGCGGTAGGCCCCAGACATAAATGAAGCCCTTGGCCGAGGTGTGGTCGAACTCGTCGCCCTTGGCATAGGTGGCCAACCCCTCGTTGTACAGCGAGTACGGGGATTCCCGTCCCACGACCTCCGCGCTACCCTTGTAAAGCTTGACTCGTACGACGCCAGTGACGTAGGTCTGGGTGCTCTCCACGAACGCAGTAAGGGCGTCCATGAGGGGGGAGAACCACAGGCCGTCATATGCCAGCTCGGAGAAGCGCTGCTCGACGATCTTCTTGAACGACAGGACATCACGTGTCAAGACAAGACCTTCAAGGGACTGGTGCGCCTTGATGAGGGTCACCGCTCCCGGGCACTCGTAGGTCTCGCGGGACTTGATGCCCACCAGGCGGTCCTCTACGTGATCGATGCGTCCTACGCCGTTCTCCCCCGCCAGCTTGTTCATCCTGACGATGAGCTCCACGGGTGGAAGCTTACGGCCGTCGATGGACACTGGCACCCCGCGCTCGAAGCCTATCTCCACGTACGTGGGCTTGTCGGGAGCTTTCAGCGGGGAAACCGTCCACTCATGGGAGTCCTCTGGTGGCTCCTTCGAGGCGTCCTCTATGACACCGCACTCGCAGCTTCGGCCCCACAGGTTCTCGTCGGTGGAGTAGGGGCATGCCTTCTTCACCGGGATAGGTATGCCGTTCTTCTTAGCATAGTCTATCTCCTCCTCAC
The DNA here is from genome assembly GCA_002067635.1 of Methanomassiliicoccales archaeon PtaU1.Bin030. Lineage (GTDB taxonomy): Archaea > Thermoplasmatota > Thermoplasmata > Methanomassiliicoccales > Methanomassiliicoccaceae > UBA6. The sequence continues at coordinate 2,214 of MVRB01000185.1, forward strand.
GGGTCATGACCCATTCCCTCATGGGGGCCAGTATCTTTATGTTGGGGGCCAGGGCGGCTATGCTGACGTCGAACCTGACCTGATCGTTCCCTTTGGCGGTGCAGCCATGGGCGATGAAGTCCGCCCCCTCCTTCTTCGCCACATCCACCAACAGCTTGGCTATGAGGGGCCGGGCAATGGCTGTGGACAGAGGGTAGATGCCCTGGTACAGAGCATTGGCCTTCAAGGAGGGCCACACGTAGTCCTCGGCAAATGCCTCACGGGCATCGATGGCGTACGCGGCCACCGATCCGATGGACTTGGCGCGATCGATGTTCTTTTCCATATCGCCAGGTTGGCCAACGTCGATGGAGACGGCCACCACATCGAGGTCATAGTTTTCCTGTAACCAGCGGATCGCGACGGAGGTGTCTAGACCTCCAGAGTACGCGAGTACTACCTTCTTCCTTTCCGACTTGGGAGCAGCATTTGCCTTCTTCTTGCTGGATGCCATTGGGATCGAGGCTGCTGAGATTGGACACATTATAAATGATTGACGAACGAACTCCGACAAACCTCCTCCTCGGAGTCTCCTACCGGACATCGTAGAAATCCCCAGGGCCAGATAGTCCCTTATGCAACAGTGAGGAACACGATTGTCTCATTTGGGTCATCATGCTTAATATCCGCACCTTTTTATCATCGGACCTTAAAATCGCGAATGAGGTCAATTGGAATGATAAAGGCCGCCATCGTGGGAGGCTCCGGGTACACCGGCAGCGAGCTCGGACGCATACTATGCCGCCATCCCCAGATCAGTTTGGAGGCCATAACCTCCAGGCAGAACGCCGGCGTCCCGGTGGCCAAGGTCCTTCCGTCCCTGCAGGGCTTCACGGACCTTTCTTTCGAAGCCCAGCTCAGCGACGATGTGGACCTCGACCTGGTGTTCTTGGCCACACCCCACGGGGCATCCATGGAGATCGCCCCTGGCCTTCTGTCAAGGGGCATAAAGGTCATCGATCTCAGCGGCGACTACCGCCTATCCAGCCCCGAGGTCTATGAGAAGTGGTACGGCCGTCCCCATGGCGATCCCGATGGGCTGTCGAAGGCCGTATATGGCATGACAGAGCTATTCCGCGAACGCATCGCACGTGCAGACCTCGTCGCCAACCCGGGCTGCTATCCGACCTGCTCGGTGCTGTCACTCGCCCCACTGGTCGCAAGCGGTCTGGTGGACGAGAAGGTGATAATCGACGCGAAGAGCGGGACCTCCGGGGCCGGGGCGGAGACCACCAAGGCGACCCATCACCCCAACTGCGGGGCCACCATCACCCCTTATAAGATAGTGGGCCACCGCCATACCGTGGAGATCAGCGAGACCCTCAGCACTGTTGCCGGTTCCGGTGTGGGTGTCGTGTTCACGCCCCACCTGCTTCCCATAGTACGCGGAATGCTCACAACGAGCTATGTTACTTTGAAAAAGGATAAAAGCAAGGACGAGTTGCAGGCGCTCTACGACAAATACTACTCCGGGCGCAGGTTCGTCCGCAGGGTGGCCGTACCGTCCATCCCCTCCACATTGGCATCCAACTTTGCAGAGGTGGGCGCGGAAAAGGCCGATATGGGCACCGTAGTGGTAATGGGTGCGCTGGACAACCTGGTCAAGGGCGCGTCCGGGCAAGCGGTGCAGAACGCGAACATGATGTTCGGCATGGATGAGACCGTAGGTCTCGATTTCCCAGGATTAGGAGTGTAGGAGATGAAAATAATTGATGGCGGGGTGACCACCCCCAAGGGCTTCAAGGCGGAAGGGATCCACTGTGGGATCAAGAGGGAGAGGCTGGACCTAGCGATGCTGTACTCGGAAATGCCGGCCATAGCCGCTTGTGCTTACACCCAGAACAAGATGAGGGCGGCACCCATAGAGCTCATGATCCAGCGCCACACCGATAAGATCCAGGCCTTTGTCGTCAATAGCGGTAATGCCAACGCCATCACCGGCCCTCAGGGCATGAAGGACGCCATGGCTATGGTTGATTCAGCGGCCAAGGCCTTGGGCATACACCCACAGCTGGTAGGGGTCGCCTCCACCGGGGTGATCGGGCGCTACCTGCCCATGGACAAGCTGGAGCAGGGGATCAAGGACATCGCCGGGAAGCTCGGCTCCGGGCGGGAGTACGACCACCGCGCCAACATGGCCATCTTGACCACCGACAAGACGATCAAGGAGGCCGCCTGCCAGGTCACCCTCAAGGACGGGACGGTAGTCACCATAGCAGGTATGGCCAAGGGGTCGGGGATGATTTCCCCGTCCATGAGGACCAAGCATGCCACCACCCTGAGCTTCATAACCACTGACGCTGTGCTCACTAAGCCTCCGGAGTGGAAGTGGCAGGAATGCATCAACAAGAGCTTCAATATGATAAACGTCGATGGCGATCAGAGCACCAATGACATCTCAGTGCTGATGGCCAACGGCGCCGCGGGCGGTAAGCCCGTTGACGACAACCACGATTTCTGGGAGGCCGTCCTGTACGTATCGCAGTCCCTGGCCAAGCAGGTGGTGTTGGACGGAGAGGGGGCCACCAAGCTCATAGAGCTTAAGGTCACCGGGGCAAAGTCGGACAAGGAGGCCAGGACCACCGGTCGTTGGATAATATCCTCCAGCCTGGTGAAGACGGCCATCTTCGGGGCCGATCCCAACTTCGGAAGGGTCCTGGCGGCGATGGGTAACTCCGGCAGCGAGTTCAACATCGACAAGGTCCGCCTGACCATAGGCAGCAACGGTGAGGAGGTCATCCTCTTCGAGGGAGGGGTCCCGCAGGTGAAGCCTTGCTCCGAGGAGGAGGTCAAGGCCCGCAAGCTCCTTTCGGAGCACAACATCTCCATGCACCTGGACCTGGGCGTGGGGAACGGCGCGGCCGAGGCCTGGGGTTGTGATCTGACATATGAGTACGTCAAGATCAACGCCGAGTACACCACCTAGGGATCGGCATGGAACAATCTCAGGGTATCAGCGGACGCCGTGTCCTGGTCAAGTTCGGCGGCAATGCCCTTAGCGGCGAGGGCGACCTAGAGCGCTTCGGCCGGGACATCTCCTCCCTCCTCTGCGCGGGGTTCAAGCCCATCCTGGTCCACGGCGGCGGCCCGGAGATATCTCAGGAGATGGAGAGGCGCGGCCTCAGGGTCAAGAAGGTGTCCGGGCTGAGGGTCACCGATGACTGCGCCCTGCAGGTGGCCGCAGAGGTGCTATCAAGGATCAACGCTCATGTCGTGGAGGCCCTGGCCCGCGCGGGAGTGGACGCGCACGGCATGGCCGGATCGGAGAAGGGTACGGTCATGGCGCAGAAGATGCCACCGGTGAGGACGGAGGACGAGAGCGGCCATGAGGTGCATGTCGACCTGGGCAGCGTAGGGGAGGTCTCTCACGTCGACCCATCCTTTTTGGAGGATCTGCTAGGGAATGGCATCGTCCCGGTCATCTATCCTATCTGCGCCGATGAGCACGGCAGCGTTCTGAACGTGAACGCCGACACGGTGGCCGCCCACGTGGCCAGGGCGGCGGGGGCGAAGGAAATGGTCCTTGTGACCGATGTGCCCGGCATACTGCGTGGAGGGGAGGGTAGCAAGGAGCTTATACCGTCCACCACCCTGTCGGAGATCGACCGCCTCATAGAGGACAAGGTGATCACCGGGGGCATGGTGCCGAAGGTGGAGGCCTGCCGCATCGCGCTGCTCAACGGTGTTGGGAAAGTATACATGTTGAACGGGAAGGAGCCGCACTCCCTAATTAGGAGGTTAGTGCACGGTCAGGACAGCGGCACCATGATAACTGTGGGATGAAGATGGACATGGAGAAAGTGAGGGACCTGGACCATCAGTTCCTGTTCCAGAACTACGGACGCCAGGACATATGCTTCGATCGTGGGGAGAAGGAGTTCCTCTATGATCTGGACGGTAATCGGTATATAGACCTGGTAGCGGGCATCGCCGTTAATGTGCTCGGCTACTCCCACCCGGCGATAGTAAGCACGGTCTGCGAGCAGGCAAGGCGCTTGATGCACGTATCCAACCTCTACCTCGTCAGGGAGCAGGCCGAGGCCGCGGAGGCGCTGGCCTCCGTATCCCCACCACCCCTGGGCGTCTCTATGTTCTGCAACAGCGGAGCGGAGGCCAACGAGGCCGCTCTGAAGCTGGCGGTGAAGGCGACGGGACGCGCCCGGATCCTGTCCACTAGGAACTCCTTCCATGGTCGGACAATGATCCCCCTCTCGGCGACTGGTCAGCCGAAGTACCAATCAGGCTTCGAGCCACTGGTCTCCAAGGCCTTCGACTTCATAGATTTCAACAACGTGGAGCAGCTTAAGTCGGCGATAACCCGCGACACTGCGGCCTTCATCTGCGAGCCCATCCAGGGAGAGGGAGGGATCATCGCGGCCAAGGAGGAGTTCTTCAGGACGGCCCGGGACCTCTGCGATGAGCGCGGGAGCCTGTTCATCGTTGACGAGGTGCAGACGGGCATCGGCCGCACTGGTAAGTGGTTCGGGTTCCAGCATCTGGGCGTGGTCCCGGACATCGTGACCCTGGCCAAGGCCCTGGGGGGAGGCTTCCCCATTGGGGCCTGCCTGACCTCCCGTGACATCGCCGCCACCTTCAAGCCGGGAGCGCATGGTACCACCTTCGGCGGAAATCCATTGGCCTGCGCTGTGGCCAGGACTGTCATTGAGACCATCAAGGCCGAGGGCCTGGTGGAAAGGTCCGCATCTTTGGGCGAGAGGTGGTCGCAGCAGCTTCGCGCCTTAGCTGTAGGAAGTGACCTCATCAATGAGGTCCGGGGAAAGGGCCTTATGATAGGCCTGGAGATGGGCGAGGAGGCTAAACGCTTCCAGGAGCGTGCGCTTGGCGAGGGGGTGCTGGTCAACGTGACTGGAGGGAGGATAGTGAGGATGGTGCCTCCCCTTATCGTGAGCGACACCTCTATCTCCAGGACCAACGATGTCCTGAAGGCCTTCCTGGACCGGTGACGATGATGAATCAAGGGTGGTGGCGATGAACACGGGTTGGGACGTCCTGTGGGTCCTGGGTGCTTACCTTATGGCCAACGTCGCCGCCCTGGTCATATATTACGCAGACAAGAGGGCAGCATCCAGGATGCTGCGTAGGGTGCCCGAGAGGACACTGCTGCTAGTTGCCCTCATCGGGCCCTTCGGGGCCCTCGTGGCCATGCGTAGCTTCCGCCATAAGACCAAGAAGAACAAGTTCCTAGTGGTCTACCTCTTCGCGCTCCTGCACATCCTCTTGGCGGCCTACCTCCTGACCCGTTGATGTGGGGGCTCGGTACATCCACATGCCTCGAGGGGGCAGGCTCCCAGTTGGGTCAGAGTGATAAATTTTATACTGTCCCTTGTTATTTGACAGGATATGAAGAAGGAAGTGCAGAAGGAGAGCATCGCCGAGCGGACCCGTCTATATATCGATGCTCATCCAAGCGTCAAG
>MVRB01000186.1 GCA_002067635.1 Methanomassiliicoccales archaeon PtaU1.Bin030
GGAGCTGATGGTCGTGGACGTGGTGCCCCCATCCCCGTCAAAGCTATCGGTGCTAGTGGAGCGGGCGCTGGGCAGTGGCCTCATTGACATGCCTGTGGTCCCGTCGTACCACGAGATAGACCTTAACGACATGGTGCGGGGGGTCACCACTGAGGGTGTCCTGTTCCCCTGCCAGGCATCGGGCCTGGAGGCCACAGGCAAAGCCTATTACCTTGACCAGATGCCGACCATCTCCGGAGATGTGACCCTGATCGGCTGCGACCTATCTGCCCGGATATACCGCACTATATACAAGCATGATGTGCCGCGGATAGAGATGTGCCCCCAAGAGCTGGCACAGCATGATGGAAGGAAGTGCCTGGTGAAGTGCTGCAAGGTTCGCGACGGATATCAGATCAAAGACGGAATGGCCATCGTTCCCTGGGGCGCCACGGTCCTGGAGGTGGCCGACGCTATCAACGCCCTCTTTTCCCCACCGTAGGCGCCAGCTCCCTGGCCCGGCTCATCGCGCGGAAGGCGTCCTCGCCGCGGTCCAGCTTGAACAGCACCTCCGCGGCTACATACCATGCCTCGGCATCCTCCGGTTCGCCAACGAGGTGGTCCTCGATCACCTTCAACGCTGCCTTGACCCGTCCCCTGGCTAGATGTTCCCTCGCCCGCTCATGAGCCCTCTTGGACCGCTCTATGTGGTCGGTCATGGCCTCTCTGGCCTCCTTTATGACCTCATCCAGGGCATACTTGCTAAGCCAGGGGTAGCGGGCCTGCAGGGTCTGCTTGAAACGCTCTACCTCCTCGGGAACGGTCTCGCTGGTACCGTCCTTGAACATCTTTCGCGGGACCTTGAGCTCCAACCGCCCATGGTACATCTTGATGAAGTTGGGGTTGTCCTGCTGCCGGGCAGCGAGCTTCATACCTGACGCATCATCGAGGGGTAGATAATCCTTTTTACGCGAGAGCGCCAGGTATTCTTATCCTCCTGTAGTCCATGGAAACGCTGGCCCCGGGACCGAAAGTTGTAAGGGGCGGTTATGCTCTGGCGGGATCGCATGAGATCGGCCGGAACCCTGCTGACGCTGGCAGTCCTGACGGTCATGATCCTTTCTGCCGTAGGGACCGCGGCTGCCGCCTGGTCGGGGGATGCAATATCCAATACCGAGGCGGTCCACCCTAACTTCATGGAGCGCCTAAGGGTCGAGGTCCATAACAACGGGACGGCGCCTATACAGGTGACATCGGTCACCTACAGCGTAAAGTGGTCAGGTTCCACGGTCCTGTACGATGTCTTCTCCGGCTCGGCCACAGTGGCGGCCGGCGGATCCAGGGAGTTCGTGAGCCCGGCAATTAGGATGCCTGATGAGGTGCCTGGGGAATACAGGTACACCATCGCGGTCAAGGCCGTCGGAGGGGACGGTCAGGTCCAGGAGCGCAGGTTCACCGGAACCATCGCTGTGCAGCCCTTCTCATTATCGTTCCTGGGCATCCCCGAGGCGGTGCTCGTGCCTGCTGCGTTGGGCATCTTTGCGGTGGTTTCGACGCTAACATTCTTCAAGTTCGAGAGGGCGGCAAGCTGGCCATTCCTGAGGGCCGAGCCCCGCCTGAAGTTTCATCGTTCCCGCCGGACGAGACCGTAGATGGTGTACGTGGAGAAGAATATTAGGAGCAGCAGGCTGATGCCCACCGTGATATTGGACCTCAGGACCAGTCCCACAGATACCATGAACAGTGATGCCAGGGCGAGAAGGAGGTTTATCCTCATCTCGTGCTTACGCAACCGTTGGAACCGGGACGGGGGCCTCTCATCCATGGTCCGGAATCGCTATCAGCATTGAATAACTATCTTATGGCACTCCTTGCAGCGGTCCCCCTCCATGAAGCAGAAACCGAGGGAGTTTGGCTTAGCGATGCTCTCCAGACCGAGGCTCTTGGAGCTTACCTCGGTTATCCACTTGACCCCGCCGATGAAGCTCTCGGCGCGCACGAACCCGTGCTCCATCTCCTTCCCGCAGTTGGGACAGTTCATTAATGAACACCGCGCTTCTATGATATCCTCTTGGTTTATACATATTCCTATTTCTATATTTATTTATGAATGTGATAAAAAAGGAACCCATCGATGGGAGGATGATTCAAATAATGTTATAAGAGGGCAGGCGTTCTGTTAAGCATGGACCACGTAGCGGTCAGTCCCTACAACCCGGTCCTCAAGGACGCCCGGGTAATAGTGTACGATTCAACCTTGCGTGACGGTGAGCAGACCCCTGGGGTGGCCTTTACCCCTGAGCAGAAGCTGACCATAGCCAGGATGTTGGACGAGGCCCGTGTCCATCAGATAGAGGCAGGTTTCCCCGCGATATCGGAGAGCGAGGTTCGTACGATCAAGGAGATAACCTCCGCGGGCCTGGACGCGGACATCCTGGGTTTGTCCAGGGTCACCAAGGGTGACGTCGATGCCGCGGTGGACGCTGGCGTGGACCTTGTCCTGCTCTTCGTGGGCACCTCTGAGATACACCTCAAGTACAAGATGAAGAAAAGCCGGGAGGAGGTACTGGCCATGACCGCCGAGGCCCTTGATCACTGCAAGGCCCGGGGGGTACCAGCTTCCGTGAGCGCCGAGGACACTACCCGCACCGACCCCGAGTTCCTCATGAGGTTCTACCGCGAGGCGGAGGCCAACGGAGCGATCAGGGTGGGTGTGACCGACACACTGGGATGTGCCACGCCCGAGGCCATCACTGAACTGGTGAGAAGGACGGTCAAGGAGGTCAGGGTGCCGGTGGCGCTGCACCTCCACAACGACTTCGGCCTTGCCACGGCCAATGCCATCGCCGGCGTGAAGGCGGGAGCGTCCGCGGTCACCACCACCGTGAACGGTATCGGGGAGAGGGCGGGCAACGTGCCCTTGGAGCAGTTCGTGGTGGCCCTGAAGTACCTCTACAGCTTGGACATCGGTATCGATTGCACGAAGATGAAGGCGCTGTCGGACACCATATGCAAGTTCTCAGGACTGCACAAGGCCCGAAACCAGCCATTGGTGGGGACGAACGTCTTCGCCCACGAGTCCGGAATCCACGTGGCGGCGATCCTTAACTGCCCTATGACCTACGAGTCCATTCCCCCGGAGGCGGTCGGGAACGAGCGCCACATAATCATGGGCAAGAAGACGGGGGTCAACTACGTGAAGAGGAGGTTGGAGGAGATGCGGGTGGAGGCCAGCGATCAGCAGGCGGCGGAGATATGCCGACGGGTGAAGGAGCTGGGGGAGAAGGTGGGAAGGGTCAGCAACCACGATTTCAACCGCATCGTGGACGAGGTCATCCCTAGAGGCTGACCCTGAGACCGGCGTCGTCCCTCTTCCACCTGCCGAACTCGGTCATGCGCTCGACCTGCTCCCCGGTGAACACTGGGCCATCAGCGCACACTCGCAGACCGTCGATGACGCAGGAGCCGCAGAGCCCGGCCCCGCACTTCATGAGCCTCTCCAGGGACAGCTGGCAGGGTACAGAGTGTTGCTTGCAGGCCTTCAGCAGATAGCGGTTCATGACCTCGGGTCCGCAGCCCAGGACCACATCGTACCTCTTCTCTCTCATCATCTGGTCCGCAAGGGCGACCACCGTGCCCTTGAGGCCGTAGCTGCCGTCGTCCGTGGTGGTTCGGACGTCGTCCGATGCCCGGCGGGCTCTCCCCTCGAATATTATCTCTCCGGCGTTGCGAGCGCCTATGGCCACGTCTACCCTGGTGCGATCGGCCATGCCCTCCGCCGCTGTCATGATGGGCGCCATTCCCACGCCCCCTCCCACGCACAGCACCCGTCCGGGGGGCAGCTGCCACCCGTTGCCGTACGGTCCGCGCAAGCCCAGAACATCCCCTTCCTTCATCAACGAAAGGGCCCTTGTGGCCTCGCCCACCTCCTTCACGGTGATACCTGCCAGGGCGCCTATGAAGGAGACGGACATGGGGATCTCGTCCACGCCCGGTATCCAAACCATCAGGAACTGCCCCGGCCTGACCTTCGCCCCCATGGGAAACCTCAGGGTGGTGATCCCCTTTCCCTCCTCCACCCGCTGCTCGATCTTCACCGCCTCACTGAACATGGGCCACCCCCACGATGTCCGAGAGGGAGTTAAGACCGTGCTCCTCGAGATATCTCAACAGGCCCCCGCACGCGGCCTGGAACACGCCCAGGCCCCTTCGTCCGACCCCACTGCCTATCTGCACTGCCCTCGCGCCCGCCATAAGGTATTCGAGGACGTCCCTGGACGTCTCCGCTCCGCCCACTCCGATGATGGGTATGTCCACCGCCTCGTACAGCTCGTAGACGCAGCGGAGACCGACGGCCTTGATGGCGGGTCCCGACAGACCTCCGGTGCGGTTGAAAAGGACCGGCCGCCTGGCCTCCACGGAGATGGCCATGGCCTTCACCGTGTTGACAGCCACTATGGCGTCGCCACCTGCACCCTCTACCGCCTTGGCGACATCGAGGAGGCGGTGGGTGTTAGGTGTGAGCTTGGCCCACAGGGGGATATCTATGGCCGCCTTCACCTGCCTCACGATGCTGGCGACAGCCTCCGGGTCCACGCCCACCTCCATCCCATAGCCCTTGGCGTGGGGGCAGCTCAGGTTCAGCTCTATGGCCGATGCGCCGTACTCCTGCATCCTGACCGCCAGGGTCACGAAGTCTTCGGGGATGGCGGCGAAAAGGCTGCCAATGATGGGTATGCCTCCCTTGAGGGCCACGGACATCTCCTCACCGAAGGCCTCTATGCCCGGGCCCGGGAGGCCCATGGCGTTGATGTAACCGTCCTCCAGCTCGACGAGCGTGGGGTTAGGGTAGCCCCTGCGAGGCTCCAGGCCGATGGACTTGGTGACCGCGGCCCCCGCCCCGGCCTCTGCCACCCTCAGAAGGGAATCGCCCGTCTCTCCCATCACTCCGGATGCCAGCATTGTGGGGTTGCGCAGCCTGGTCCCACAGATATCGGTCTCCAGCGAGGTCGTCATATCGGCCCGCTCATGCCGTTCGGGGGTGATAAGCCTTAGGCCGCCTATGACCCCTTGGGTACGGACGCCTCGACGTGCACGAGAGGTCCTCGTCGGTCACGCACGGGCGGTCTTGGTCCTCCTGCTACGTCACCATTTGGTGATTGCCATTCAAATGAAATAATGCTCCTGGAGAAGCCAGGATCGAGCAGAAAGCGTGCGTCGAATCTGAATGCGGCATAACCGGATCAAGGTTCGGTCGATTATTCAATCTCCAGGCGGAGAATTTTTATAAGAGAGCCATCATCGAAGTCGACACCATAGCCTGAAATAGATGCTATCCGAATGGACGGTCGCGATCATGGCCTTTGAAAATTTGCGACAGGATTTTCCCTTGTACTCTTCGGAGGACAAGGACATTATCTATCTCGACAATGCCTGCCAGACCCTACGGCCACGGCAGGTCATAGAGGCCATGAACGAGTACTATAATGAGTTTCCAGCCTGCGGAGGGCGTTCCGTTCATCGTCTTGCCACCAAGGTGACGATGAAGGTGGAGGAGGCCAGGGAGCGTGTCGCCGAGTTCATCGGCTGCTCCGATCCTTCCTGCATAGTGTTCACCAAGAACTGCACCGAGGCGCTGAACCTGGTAGCGAAGGGTTATCCGTTCCACAGGGGGGACGTGGTGCTCACCTCCGACATGGAGCATAACAGCAACCATGTCCCATGGCTGCAGCAGCGCGATTCCACGGGCATTGAAATACGAACGGTCCCCACTCCGCCCTCGGGCCTCTTCGATCTCGAGAGATTCAAAGAGGAGATAAGGAAGA
>MVRB01000187.1 GCA_002067635.1 Methanomassiliicoccales archaeon PtaU1.Bin030
GGGTCTAGGACTCTAGTGGGCCGTCGCATGCACTTCGACATATTTAGCATGTGCCGGTAACACGTGGGATGGCCCTCATTAGAAGCCTTCGGATGTTCGTTTTTCGTATTTTTTCGTATTATTTAATGTGTTTGACCGATGGTTCGTACAACGGATATATTCGTGACATGAATATCTAGAAAGTGCATCTAAAGGTAAACAGATGAACATTATTTCGATATTATTTGTATGTTCGATGGATTGAATGCTGAAGAGTAGTTTGATTAAACATCTATTATTCTTTTTCAAAATGATACATATGAATGAAGAAAAGATAAATTAATGCTATATTATTGCGTAAATCATTAATAATTTATCAATTTGTTGTCATGAATAGCTATTAAATAAACGTTATTCGTTCGCTCCTAAGTCGCATCGCAAAGTAGCGCAAATTAGGAGCACAAGTACCATGCTGACCAAAGAACTACTGGAAAGGACAATAGCGAAGAACCCGGGTGAGAAAGAGTTCCACCAGGCTGTGGGAGAGGTTCTGGAATCCCTCGAGCCAGTTCTCAAGAAGCACCCTGAGTACGTGAAGGCCAAGATCATCGACAGGATCATCGAACCGGATCGCCAGATCATGTTCCGTGTAACCTGGACCGACGACAATGGTAATGTTCAGATAAATCGTGGGTACAGGGTTGAGTTCAACAGTGCCATCGGCCCTTATAAGGGCGGTCTGCGTTTCCACCCCTCGGTCAACCTGGGCATCCTGAAGTTCCTGGGGTTCGAGCAGGTGTTCAAGAACTCCCTCACCGGCCTGCCCATGGGCGGGGGCAAGGGCGGCTCTGACTTCGACCCCAAGGGCAAGAGCGATAACGAGGTCATGAGGTTCTGCCAGAACTTCATGAGCGAGCTGTATAGGCACATTGGGCCCAACACCGACGTACCTGCCGGGGACATCGGTGTAGGCGGAAGGGAGATCGGCTTCCTTTATGGCCAGTACAGGAAGATCACCAACCGGTCCGAGTCCGTTCTCACCGGCAAGGGCATCAACTGGGGCGGCTCCCTCATCCGGCCGGAGGCGACCGGCTATGGCTGCACCTACTTCTGCGAGGAGATGCTCAAGACCAAGAACATGAACTTCGAGGGTAAGACCGTCGCCATCTCTGGGTCCGGTAACGTCGCCCAGTACGCTGCGCAGAAGGTCACCCAGCTGGGGGGAAAGGTCATCACCGTCTCTGACTCCGATGGCACCGTGTACGACCCCAGCGGTATCGACCTCGACAAATGCCAGTACATCATGGAGCTCAAGAACGTCAAGCGCGGCCGCATAAGCGAGTATGCCGACAAGTTCGGCTGCGATTACTGGAAGGGACAGAAGCCTTGGAAGGTGGAATGCGATATCGCCCTACCGTGTGCCACCCAGAACGAGCTGGACAAGGACGATGCCAAGTACCTCATCGACCACGGCACCATCGCTGTGGCCGAGGGTGCCAACATGCCCTGCACTCCAGAGGCTGCGGAGCTGTTCGTGGAGAACGGCGTCCTCTTCGGTCCCGGAAAGGCGGCCAACGCCGGTGGCGTCGCCACCTCGGGCCTGGAGATGTGCCAGAACCATATAGGGATCTCCTGGACCGCTGATGAGGTGGACAGGCAGCTGCATCAGATAATGATCAACATCCACAAGAACGCCGCTGATGCCGCCAAGAAGTACGGCAGCCCCGGCAACTACATCGTGGGTGCCAATATCGCCGGTTTCCTTAAGGTGGCCGAAGCGATGCTGGACCAGGGCATCATCTGAGCACCGCGACCCATCCTTTCCATAAACCCTTTCCCCGCCCACCGTTCTCAACGGTGGTGCGGAGGTATCCATCCTTCACATCAGAACGGACGATGGAAGGTCAGGCAGAACGATATTCTGGTTCTGACACATTCCTGATCAGGTCCTCTTCAGATACAGTTTTCAACAGCGAGCCCTGATGATCTCCCTAAAGAGCAATGACCTCAGGCAGAAATGATGACCATGAAATCCGTGGTTGACTCCATCAGGAGATATGATGGCGAGCAAAGGGAGTGGTTGACGACGATGGTGGGATATATGCGGAAGGAACATCCTCATCTCCAAGAGGCCATCTCATACCAGATACCCACTTATAAGTTCGACGGCCAGTACATAGCATTCTCTGTGGCCAAGATCACTTCACATACCATACGCTGGACCTCAAGGTGATCGAGGAGCTGAAGGGCATTCTGCCAAAGGCAAAATTCGGCAGGGAAAGCGCCAAGATACCTTTTGGTGATCGCGACGCCATCCCCGCCCTGTTTGAAGCCTGCGAGAATATCATCGCTAGGGGCTTACTTGGACGCACCGAGCGAAGGTCATGAGGGCAAGGCATCTCGATTCCGGTCGGACCCGCTCACAGCCTCCACGGGCACGCCGGTCCGATCCGTCCTCACACTGTATTTTTCTGACGAGAATCTATTTGGGTCTCACGGGGACTTGGGTGCCGTCTGCTTCCAGTGATCGTAGATGCCCCCGCGGCGGGTACAGTCCTCACACTCCTTGGCATCCTCCCACTCCGTCTTACCATGCTCATAGAAATGCTGGCAGTTGGGGCATATCCGCTCAACATCCCTTTCTATCACGCTCTCTTCTGCCATGCACTACCCTTAACCATCACAGGTTATTCTTCTTTTGGTTCTAGATGTTCCCTAACTGCCCTGCGATCGTTGGAGCTCATTGCTCAGATTTATTTCTAGGCAGGACATTCGATGTTCATGGACGAGCCTTGGAACTGGTATAGGGATGTTATCGAGCGAGCGCCGACAGATCTGGAGGCGCTATCTTTCAAACCATTCTCAAAGGGGGATTACGTCGACCACCGGTGTAAGATACTAGGCCGCAAGTGTAGCTACGATCACCGGACCGGGTCAGGAGATTGCCGCCGGTGCGTCTTCGCTCTCGGTCAGGTCATGAATGATCCCAGCTCCTGGAAACCGACTAAGGACTGATCTTCATCCAGAACCCTCAGGAAAAAAAATGGGCAGGGGGGCATGATGAATTATCGACCGACGGGGGCAGCTAACTTTCGTGAACATTGTCCTTATGGCAGAATAAAAAGATGAAAGGGGAGGTTTTGCAGCCTCCTTCCTCCGCTACTTCTTCAAACGGCGTCCAGCTAGGAGCAGGAACGCGACCATCGCCACTACCATGATGCCAGAGGCAGCGAGGATGGTTGTCCCGTTGGAATCGTCTCCTCCGGCGGTGCTGGAGCGGAAGCTGATGCTGCCCAGATTGCTCTCCTGGCCCGCCCCTATCTCGACGTTCTGGATCACGGTGGGGAATCCCGCCTTGATTATCTCCAGGGTATAGTTACCGGCACTGACGTTGGTGAGAACGAAGCGCCCATAGGCGTCGGTGGTGGTGATCTGCCCGTTCGACAGGGTCACCGTGGCGTTCTCCACCAGGTTCCCATCGGGGTCCCTGACCGTCCCGGAGATGGAGCCCTCATTGCTCATGGTCGTGAACGACCATGATTCGCTGACCTCATTGCCTGCCAGGTCCCGCCCTTCCACCGTCACCGAGTAGGTGGTGGAGTAGCCGAGGGATGTGGAGGGGGTGAATATCGCGGTGTTGCCGTTCCACGTGAGGGTCCCCGTCACCCCGTTCACGGATATGATGACGCTGTCCTGGTCCATGGCCTCGGAGAAGGCAGCGCCCACGGTGCTGGCTATGGGGACGCTCGTACCTGTGGGGGTGCCCGTCACGGTAGGAGCGACCGTGTCCACAACAAAGGTCAAGGTGGCGTCCTCGAAGTTGCCAGCGTTGTCCGTGGACCTCACCACAACGGTGTGGGTACCGTCCTCGAGGGCCGTCAACGAGAGTGTGGTGAACACGGTGAACCATGAGCCCTCATCGACCCGGGCCAGGGTGTTCGCGATCCCTGAGCCGGTCTCGCCCATCGTCCACTCCACCGTCAGGGCGTTGGTGCCTATGCGGGCCCCCTCATTGGGGGAGGAGAAGAGCACCTCCGGGGAGATGCTGTCCACGAAGAATGACGCGATGCTGGTGTTCATGTTGCCCGCATAGTCGCTGGCCTTGACAGACACCTCATGCTCTCCCTCCGAAAGTATTGTGAACGTGTGGGAGGTGTTCATGTCGACGTCGGTCCAAGCACCGCCGTCTATGCTGACCCAGTAGTTGGCTATCTCCAGCGGGGGATCCCCCTCCCAGGTGGCAATTACGGTGGCGGAGCTGAGAAGCTCCGCCTCTGATGGGTCGGTTATGTATACGGTCGGCGGGACGGTGTTGATGTTGAAGGTCTTGGTGGATGTCCGCACATTGTCGGCGTTGTCATATACCCGAACGGAAAGGTTATGCTGACCGTCGGCCAAAGAGGTGATCTCATAGTACTCGTCAGTGACCGTGATCCACCCGCCTCCGTCCAAGGAGACCGAGGTGTTGTGTATCCCGCTCCCTGGATCGGTGGCTGTCCAGGTTGCATTTATCGTGGTGACGTTGTACCATGCGCCGACAGCCGGATAGGTGATGGTCAGGACAGGAACGGTCATGTCCACGATGAAGTTCACCTCATCGGACAGGCTGTACCCTTCAATGTTGTAGGCCGTGACGTTAACATTATGGCCCCCCTCCTCCAGGGCATCGAAGGTGATGCTGGTATTGGTGGACACGTTCACAGCGGACGCGCCGTCAAGGCTCACCTCGAAGTACGAGACGGACGAGGCGGCCTCCCATGTTACAGTGACGTTGCCAGTGTTGTTACAGAACCCCTCGCTGGGCGAGGTGATCGTCACTAGGGGCCCTATTCCCCTAGGTGCACTGGCCACGGCTATCTCTGACGTTACACGGTCCATATCCGCATAGGCGGCCGATGCCACCTGAGATCTCCCATCGACAGCTACGCCAAAGCTCGACAGGAGCACTGATGCACACATTATGATAATCAGTAATCTACGGCATCCCATTATCGCTCACCATCCTTGACCATTCGGTATCGAGGATCGTCGAGCGTCTGGTTCTCTCCCTGCGTATATAACTCCCCGTTTCTCAATATCCTCGGTGATACTGAGGAGCTTTGGACATTCGACGATCGGCCCAGCCCAGGGAATAGCTGCGGGCCGGAGACCGTCACGGCTTCCGTCCCGATGAGAAATCAGAATGAAGGAAAAGGTTTTCAGGTCGGATCAAGAAAGCATTTCCTTGTCCGGTTTGCCTGATCCCAGCGCTCCGATGGCCTCGGCCTCCGCCTTCTCCCTGGCCATTATGTCCTCCAGACCCTTCAGCTCGCTGCGCAATTCCTCCGGGGTGGGAATGGGGCCGAGGATGTCCTCTGGCTTGCCCACGGCCTTCTCCAGGGCCTCTCTGTCGGTGACCTCGCGGGTGGGGGTCTGCCTGGAGACGCCAAGGAACTCGGACATGCCCTCCAAGACCTTGGTGACCTCGAAGGGGATGACCCACTTGGTGGACTGGGAATATCCCAGGCTCTGCATGGTCTGCATGGAGAGCACCGCCAGCGCCTTGGAGTCAAGGGGGCTGGCACCTACCGCCAGGATGCGCAGCTTCTGGGCCTCACCTTGGCTCTGCAAGATGATGGCCAATCTCTCACCCTCCGCCTCCAGGACCTTGGACTGACGGACACCTTCCGCCTGCAGGATGCGGGCCCTCTTCGACCCTTCTGCGCTGAGGATGGCGGCACGCTTTTCACCGTCCGCGCGCAGGATGGCCGCCCTCCTCAGACGTTCAGCGGAGGTCTGTTCTTCCATCGCCGTCTTCACCTTGGGCGCGGGGTCGACCTCCCTTATTTCCACCGCCTCGACCTTGATGCCCCACTTGTCCGTGGAATCGTCCAGGATGTCCCTCAGCCGGAGATTGATCTTCTCACGGGAGGAGAGGATCTCGTCCAGCTCCATATCGCCGATGATGGCCCTCAGGGTCGTCTGCGCCAGGTACACAGTGGCGGCGCGGTAGTTGGTGACCTCGAAGTACGCCTTCTTGGGGTCTATGACCTTGATGTATATGATCGCGTCCACGTTCGTGGGGGAGTTATCCTTGGTTATGACCTCCTGGCTGGGAACGTCCAGCACCTGGGTCCTGAGGTCCAGCTTGACGACCTCGCTTATCAGCGGGAAAACATAGTTGAACCCAGGATTCAACGTGCGCTTGTACGTACCGAGCAAAATATAGATGGCCTGCTCGTAAGGCTTCACGATCCTGATACCAGTTATCAGGATGAGCACCGCGGCGACGATTGCCAGCACCAATAGTCCGACCGTAATTACATCTACCATATCTTTGACCTCCTCACTTGCACTCTGCCATGGGGGCGTCCCCTATGGGCTCCACCTTGACGTGGACTCCTTCACTGGCCACCACGCGAACCTTGTATCCCGCCGCTATGGGACGGGAGGAGGTCGCGCTCCAGACATCATTGTTGATCTTGACCTTGCCCCTGATGTTCTTGGGGCATACATCGGTCACCACCATGCCCTCCATCCCCACGAGGGATGTGGCCACCGTTGTGGTGGGAGGCATCGACGGCGAGAGCTTCTGATAGGCTTTAACTGTCAGCAGGAACACTGGCACGCCCACGGCGATGGCCAACAAGGGCGACCAGATGCTCAATAGCAGGTCAGGCGCGGCCAGACCCAGCGCACCCAGTACGATCAACACTGTGGCGGGGACCACCAGGAAAGCTCCTGGTGTCACGGCCTCCGCTAACAACATGATCACCCCAATGATGATGAATATCAATCCCAGGTCCGATCCGGTCATGGAAAAAAGATGAGTGGGGGTTTTTAAAAAGGTATGCCTGGAGGCTGGGCCTCCCGGTCGAAAGTACGGGGCCAATTAGCCCCTTTGTATACATTATAACCTCTGAGTGTAAACTCAGACCGCTAGCTGCAGCCCATTGGGTCCCTGCTCAAAGGGCAGGTAGACAAGCTTGGTCTCTTGCACCTTAAGCTCATAGTCCAGGTACTGCATCTTACCTGGCTTCTCGGCCTCCAGGGTGACCGCCACAAAGTCAGCCATCTCCGCCGCCTCCTCCGGGGTGAGGGTGGTGGGCATCCTCTCGACATTGCTGAAGTCCCGTCGTATGTTGTAGCGGGGATTGTTCACCGTAAGGTTAACGGCCATGGAGCGGAAGGTCGATGCCTCCAGGTCCGAGGCGGGAACGAAGATGTACAGCATGCCCCCGTTGTCCCCGCCCTTGACCCTTGTGGCCAGCTTGTGGATGTAGCCCCCCTCCACGTTACGGGAGCGAATGTTGAAGTGGCAGTACACCCTCCAAAAGGGGATGTAGTACTGCCTCCCCCTGACATTAGGGTTCACGTCCGCTATCTCGTACTCCACGGTGTGAGGGCCCTTCATGTCACGGTAGTGGATGGTCCCACAGTTCTTGCAGTGGAACATGTTGTCCCTCTGCTTTTGATAGATCGGCTGCTCACAATTTGGGCACTTCACCTGGATGACCTTCATCGGTACAAACCCCCTATCTGCTTCCCCATCTCGGTCATGGACTTGAGGTCCAAAGGTTTCTTCTTGTCGCTAAAGTCCCCCTGGATTATCTCAGAGCCATGGCGGAAGAAGAAGTAGGTAAGTCCGAGAATTATGAGCCCCCCGATCACCCCGGCGATTCCTATCTCGTTCCCAGCACTAATAGTGAACAGTATGCCTCCGGCCGCGGCCAGTCCTCCTATGGAGGTTCCTGCGGTCACCGCAAGGCTCTGGAACAGGGGGTCCCCCGGAGCGCGCCCGGAGAGGACCTCGCCGGTAACGCCATCCACGGTCAGGATGTACATGCGGTCGTGGTAGCTGTACCTCACCACCCAGACCGGGTAGTAGATCATGGAGGTCTTCTTGAGAAGCACGTGCAGGTTCTCGAATGTCACATGGGGAACGTTGGCGGAGGACCTGCCCCGCTGCGCCGCATCGGCCCGGGCGTGGGCGGTGGCATCGTCCTTGCTGGTGGTGGACTCGAAGGTGGGTATCATCTCGAAGTCCTCGAAAGAGGACTCGCCGGAAAAGTTCCTCAGCGCCCTTATCCCCAGGTCCCCGGGGTCGCAGGCGATCTCCGAGAACACCAGGTCCTGGAGGACCATCTCCTCCTTGTATATCCTCTCCGTGGTGGTGTGACCCTTGGAGTCGGAGCGGGTCCTCTCCTCGTAGCCGCATACCCACCCCGCCACCCGGGAGCTTATGTTCCAGAACGGAATGTAGATGGGATAGCACTCGTTGACAGTACCCGTCTTCTTCAGATCGCGGGCCTTGAATCCCTTCCTCCACCATCCCTGGGCGGCATTGACCGCCGACTCCCTGGTGAGCTTGTTCTTGAAGGCAATGGTGAACACGCCCTTGTCCCCTTCGACATAGAGGGTGGAACCGCAGTAAGCGCAATTGACCGATGTGTCGCCCTCCTGTATGGCGATGGCGCCCCCGCAGGAGGGGCAGCTCAGACCTACTGACAGATCGCTCATATCACAGCCTCCTGGCCACTGTCAGAGAGAGCACGAACACCGCCAGGACCGTTATGCCCATGAGGGCCAGGGCCGGGACCAGGGCGACCGTGGCGATGAACCCCTCTACAAGGAACGCCAAGAACCCTACGATGGCCACCAGGAGATAGGCGGCGGAGCTGCGGGTGGGGAACTCGTTGGAGAAGACCTCTGAGGAGGAAGCATCAACGATGACCTGGTACGACCTGCCGTTGAACGTGTAGTCGATCTTCCAGATGGGGAAGTACACCAGTGACTGCTCCTTGGCCTTGCCGGGGAGGGAGTTGAGGTAGTGGGTCATCTCGATGTCCGGCTTTATCAGCTCCGCCTCGGTGGTGTCGAACGATTGGTCGAATATCTTCAGGTCGCCGCCGGGTACTTTCAGGCTGTGGAGACCGGGCAGGGTGGTGGAGCCTGCTGGCTCGATGATGACCTCCTCCCGACCGTCAACATCCCGCCGGAACATGTACACCGGAAAGTAGACCTTCTTCACGGCGGTGATGTTGGCCTGGCGGTCCAGGTCCTTGGCCTTGGTGGAGCCCCCTGCCCACCGCCGGAACGTACCGATGGCGTCGTTCTGGCTGAGCTTGAACGGTATCACGTAGTAGAAGCCCGCACTGGCCCGGTCAAAGAATATGAGGGAGCCGCAGTAGTTGCACTTGGTGAACTTGATGCCGCTGTCCAGTTCCACTGGCGCTGCGCATTTCGGACAGTTGACCTGAGGCATCTAGGGACCTCACTGGGTGGGTTTACCGCACTCGGGGCAGAACTTGGACCCTGCGGACACCTCAGCACCGCAGCTGGCGCACTTCTTGTTTCCCATGGGCGTCCCGCACTCGGGGCAGAACTTGGACCCTCCCGGCACATTGCTCCCGCACTTGGGGCACTTCTTGTCGGCCTCGAACTTGGTCCCGCAATCGGAGCAGAACTTGTTGGAGGGCGGGTTCATGGTCCCGCACTTGGGGCACTTGACGGTGTTCCCGAAGGGGGGCGCGGCCGCTGCCCCTGCCTGCTGGGTTTGCCCCGCCATCGGCTGCCTCATCTGGTCCATCATGGTGTAGCCCATGCCTATGCCGGCTCCAACGCCTACGCCTACGCCCGCAGCCCCTCCCGAGGGGTTGTTGGCCGCATCGCGCATGGCCTGTCCGGTCTGGTAGCCCATGTAGTTGGTCCCCAGCACCTGCATGGAGGCACGGGTGTCGACAGCCTTCTGAACCTCTTCGGGCAGGGAGATGTATAGACCCGAGACCTTGTCGATCAGTATGCCATAGAGTTCGAAGTGGTCCTTGGCCTTTTCCAGCACCCCTTGCTCGATGTTCATCAGGCTGGACGCGAAATCGGCTACTCCCATGCCTTGCTCCTTCATCTCGCCAACGACGTTGTAGATGAGGACGACCATCTGCTCCTTGATCCTCTCCTCAACCTCCGCGGAGGTCGCGAAGTTCAGTGTACCGACGAACTGGTTGACAAAGTTCTCGGGCTGTCCCACCTTGTAACGGAACTCCCCGAACACCCTCAGGTTCACGACACCAAAGTCCGGGTCGCGGAACTGGTACGGCTGCTTGGAGCCGAACTTACCGTCGAACGCCCTCTTCTGGAGGTAGACGACCTCTGCCTGCTGCTGCACTCCTGTCAGGGCCTTGACTATGGTGCCCACGATGGGCGCGTTGATGTCCGTCAGAGCGTATCTGTCGGGTCGGTCGAAGTAGGTCAGCGCCTTACCGTCCCGGTAGAAGACCGCGATCTCGTCCTCCCTCACCACGATGTTGTCGTTCCACCTGATGAGCCGGGGGACGCGGAACATGATGTTGTTCCGCTTCTCATTATCGTCCCAGCTGAACGTGGCCGAGCCGATGAGGCTGTCCTTCAGCGACCCGCCCTTGCTGGGGTCAGTGACCTTCGCCATCCTCAGACCTCCGTGCCCTGGATGATGTCGATCCGGCGCTTGAACTGGTCCTCGAAGTTTTCAATCAGCGCTCGGAGCTGGGCGATGCTCTTCCTCGCCTGCTGGTTCTCCTCGGCCTCCAGAGCGGCCTTTATGGCATCTATGGCCTGCTGCATCGATTCCAGCCCATCGATCATGGAAGCATCGTAATCATACAGGCGGCTGATCTCGTCCTGCTTGAACTGGATGTCCGCGGAAATGCCTGAGTAGCCAGGTGAGGAGTGTGATACCAGTCCCTCTGTCTTCTTGTATTGGTTGATGACCTTGCCCATCAGCTCGAGCTCCTTGGACTTGAAGGACTTGGTCACCAGTGATCGAGCTTCCTCGATCTCTTCCCGCTGAGCCCCTAGCTTCTTCGCCAGCTGGTCTCGGAGCATTCGGTCAGCGTCCCGCAGGTCCTCCCTCTGGCGGTAGCCGCGGAAACCCGGAACGAACATCTGGATCTTCTTCAGTATGCCTTGGTCCTCTTTGACTCTCTGGCGAATATCGGCCATGTCACATCCCCATTTGTGTGGAAAATGAATGGGTCAGATGATAAATGTATCGTATCAGTTAGCAGGAACACACGCATGCTGGAGCAAATGACCTCGTCCTGATCGCGAATTAATGTGCAAGCCCATATTCATCGGCATTGTTCATTGCCTAGTTCATTGCCTACTAGGGGGTATGGCCTTTCGGGACAGCTTTTAAACATTCTGCGATGCTTTGTATAGAAAGCTGATGGAACGCTTCCGAGCGATATGCATGGGCCTGGCACTTTTTCTGCTGGTGTTGATACCCAGTGTGACCGCTCACAGCCCGATATTCTCGGGGGGGAATGAGAGGCTAGATAACGCCATGGTGGTCGATGATCCTACGAAGTCATGGGTCATATACGACGAGCTGCCAGGAGGCGGCACGGCGCATTACTACAGATTGGAGATGAAGCAGGGCGAGGGCATCGTCATCTCGCTTATCTCACCACAGGTGAGCGTCGAGAAGGGATTCCTGCCTTCGTTGGCCATCATGGGTCCGGGATTGGGGAGCGATGGTGAGCTGCCATCGTTCGTGGAGAGACCGACGGATGCAGATGTGCTGCTGGTGCCGGGTGATCCGTCCTCGGCGATCAAGTTCGAGCCTTTCACACCGGCAGCCTTCCACCAGATCGCCAAGGGGACCGTGGATGCGCCCTTGAACGGAACATATTATGTGGTCGTGTTCGACGTCAACGTCGGAGGTAACTACGCGATCGCAGTGGGGACCAGGGAGACCTTCACCGCAGAGGAGTGGCTTTTGATACCGTTCGTTTCCTTCAGGACCTACCAGTGGGAAGGACAGTCAGCACTGAGCATTCTGACCCCCTCGATTTTGGCATTCATAGTGTCGGTGGTCTACGCCACCTGGGCCTACGGAAAGCGCGGAGTTCCTATTGATGGGCTGTGGTTGCTGACCGTTATCTCCGGCTCGCTTATGGTGGCCACCGCTGCTTCTACAATTTATCAGATGACATGGGGTCTGGCAAAGGTAGGCTGGGATGCCTTCGCCCTAGTGAGCATCATGTTCGCAAGCATTCCTTTTTTGCTCGGGCTCGGGCTCATCAGGATAGGTTTGAGGGACCGTCGTTCTTGGTCGCTCAATTCCCCCACACGTCTTGCCCTGCTGGTGATCGGCGCTTTCGGCCTTCTCTTCTGGGCGGGATGGATTGTCGGACCATTACTCGCTATGGTGTCCGCGGTCATCCCTGGACGATGGATAATTACACCGGCCCTTGATGACGTTTAAAATGACTGTTTAGAGGGGGTCATGAACCTCCCATGGCCCGAGATCTATGGCGTCTGGCAGTAAATGGTTAAGAAAAATGAAAGGTTTTGGCCGTTCTCAGGCCTTCTTCTTGTCCCGGGCCTGATACTTTGCTAGCACCCTGGCGATGCCTATGATGGCAACGACGGCCAGGATGGTCACCAGGATGGCATATACGAACAGGCCAGTAAGGTCGCCCTCATTCGGGAACAGTTGTGTGATCGCCGTCTGTATCGCTGTGTTCCATGCCAAGGCGGCAACGAACGCGAAGGCAGCGCTCATGAGGCCAGCGATGACCTCGATGACGATCGTTCCCATGCTCTTACCTTCTTCTTCCTTGATGTCTACCATTTCTTTCGTCCTCCTATTCTGGATAGATAGATTTGGGTATCTTAATATTTAGCTCGTAAGTAATGTGATGACATAATATCCAGCGTCCTGAAAAACAAAAATTTTTTCAACCTAGAGGAATTGAGACCAAATAAGGAGGGGAGGGGAAGGTCTTACGTCAAACCAGGACCATCTATCCTTGATGATGCAGGGCGTTAGGAACGGCTCTCAGGTCCGCTTGAGAGGACTTTTCATCTTGTATCGCATGAGATGCCCGATTTTCCAACATCCGTGGCATATCATTTTATATCTGGTTAAAAAATTGTGAGTGCAGAAGGAGA
>MVRB01000188.1 GCA_002067635.1 Methanomassiliicoccales archaeon PtaU1.Bin030
ACCTCGGCTATCTTCTCCTCCATGATGTTGAGGAGGTCCGCTGGCTCGATGTCACGGATCATCGCTCCCAGGTCGGAGTAGATGATCTTGTCCCCGAACATCTCGGGGTCGATGAACTTGAACTGGGACGCATACCTCAGCATCCACTGCGTTGGTTCCGATAGGGTCGTGAAGTAGAGCCCCTGCTCTCCCCTCCGGGCGCCTTCGCTGAGATACTTGAGGGCAAAGGTGGTCTTGCCGACTCCCGCGGTACCTGCGACCATGATGACAGCTGGGAACGGGAAGCCCCCCTCTATCATCGGGTCTAGGCCAGGTATACCGGAGCTGATCCTGATGATCTCATTTCCGTTTGGTACGCTGCATGTCGTCATTGTTACCTTCCCCCCTCAGCGAATCTTGATCCTGATATCTTCCTTATCTCGACGGTCCTTATAGATCCCATGCTAGATGTGGCCTTGGCGATCGCCTCGGCCCGGCAGTCGATCTCTTTTACGGCCAGGGATTTTGCGGCCTCATATAGTGGTTTGCACCTCTCGCTGTCCACTACCAGCGGGACGATGGTGTTGCCCCTTGACGTCATCACCTCAACGAACATCTTGAGGAAGGATTGAACTGAGGCGAAGCTGTTGTAGGGCAGCATCGCGGCCAGATTATCGATCATGGCGAACCCGCAGGCGTTGAGGTTCAATTTGTCGGTCCCCATGCTGTTGATGGCGGCGGGAAGGGTATCGATGTGGAAAGGCGCATCCACGAAGCTCGCTCCTGCATTGCATATCTTGTTGTCGGCGGAGAAGCGGCCGATGGCATCCAGGAACATCAGGTGGTCCAGGCCGATCTGGTGCATGCGCATCAGGTGCACCATGTACTGATGAGGCCGGTCCACGGAGATGAACAGCCCGTTCAGCTTCTTCTCGAGCAATAGGCCCTTCAATATGACCAGGTTCACCCTGACGAACTGTGTGGAGTTGACATCAAACAGGACGGGCCCAGTGGTGTTCTCGCCCAACGAAGCTACAATGTATCTCATTAAAGACTCATCCTGCTCGTTCATTCAGGTCCGAGTTGGAATTTCTCGGTTATATTATAAAACTTCTCCACTAATTATCTGGGTTGATTCAGAACCTGCAGGCGCCTGGCCAGACCTGGAGAGCGGGGTTGGAGGTGTGAATCGGTCCACGTATCATCATGTTGATGATGAACTAAGGACGATCATCATTATCCAGATGGGGGCCCCATTCGAGCACGGTGTGGGAGGACAGCGTCAAGGGCCATGGACCAGATTTGCACCCAGCGCCACCGTCAGTCGGTAACTGAGGTAGCTTTGTGCGAGGAAAATATAATAAATATTAGACCATTCTTCCGGCGTTCATGTGGAGCATGGGAGATATCGTCGGTCTGATCTTGGTATACTCCTATGTGACCGTTGTCATAATCGTCTCGACCCTTGCCAAGAAGAGGTTTCCAGGGTGCGGCTACCGCAAGATCATACACATCCTGGTCGGCAACATAGCGTTCCTGTGGTGGGTCTTCGATTCCCGATACATCATGGCCTTCCTGGCCGCGGCACCCTTCATCGTCCTCCTGCTACTTGTGACCCCCCGTTCCCCTCTGCGTAAGCTCGACAATTCGTTCCTCAAGATGGCCACCTCCCAAGGGCACGGCTACGGTCTGGTCTACTACGCCATATCCTGGACCATCTTGGCGCTGCTGCTGTTCGATGACCGCATGGTGGCTAGCATAGGCATCGTGGCCATGTCCTACGGCGACGGGGTCGGGGGCCTCATAGGGAAGCAGTACGGACGGCGCAAGCTGTGGAAGGACAAGAGCTACGTCGGTACGGCGGCGGTGATGATCGGGACGTTCCTGGCCGCCCTAGCGGTCTTGGCCTTCTACACCTATCTGAACGGGGTCGTTCCCGGGCTCAACGTGCACCAGTACTCCGCTGCTCAGGCCATCGGCCTGGCGGCGGTGGTAGGCCTCTTCGTGTCCTTTGTGGAGATGCTCTCACCGGGTGAGTACGATAACCTCATCGTGCCCTTCTCCACCGTGGCCCTGGTGCTGCTGATACAATGGTCCCTGCTGGGGGGATGAGCACGAAGCGGTGGATCATCGTGGACGGGCTGGATGGCTCGGGCAAGAGCACTATCGCTCACTGGATAGGCGAGCACTACGAGGCACGGGGCGAGAGGGTGCTGGTCCAGATGCATCCCTCTGAGCGTCTAACGGGCAGGATCGCCCGCAGGGCCCTCCAGAGCGAGGGGTCGGCTATGTTCGTGGTGTCCACCGCCTTCTTCATCCTCGACGTCCTCGGCTCCCTGTCCAGGCTCAGGCGGTGGCGCCGCTCTTGCGATACAGTGGTCTTCGTGCGGTACATCATGGCCGCGGCCTACCTGCCCAAGCGCTATGCCCAGCAGGGCTATGATCTTATCGCCAAGGTGCTTCCCATCCCCTCCCGGCTGCTTCTCATCGATATCGATCCCGAGACAGCCATGAAGCGGATATCCACAAGGGAGGACGAGGAGGAGATGTTCGAGAACATCCCCTCGCTGACGAGGGAGAGGGAGAAGGTACTGATGCTGTCACATGGCTGGAAGGTGCTGGACAACAACCAGGACGAGGCCGCCTCCCGACTTCAGCTGATACGCATACTCGAGGAGTGGGACAGCACCCTGGGCGATGCCACGGTGTAGGTCATCGATGACAAGGATTATCTAGGGTCACGGGATTGCTTTTTTATTCGCGATGAGGTTTATTTCATGAAGGCTAAGAGACCTGTCAAGGACATCGAGATAGGATCGGGCATGACCGTCGACGACCTGATGGTCCAGCTTCGCCAGGCCGGAGGTTTCACCGGCAGGAAGCTGGCCGAGGCCGTGGACATCATGGAGAAGATGGTCCGGAAGGAGGGCTGCACCAAGTTCCTGTCGTTCCCGGCATGCATCATGGCCACGGGGACTCGGGGGGTCATAGTGGAGATGGTCAAGAGGGGGATGGTGGATGCCATAATCACCACCTGCGGGACCATGGACCACGACCTGGCAAGGACCTGGAAGAGCTACTACCACGGGGACTTCCTGATGGACGACGTCAAGCTCCATCAGCAGGGCATGAACCGCCTGGGCAACGTCCTGGTACCTAACTCCAGCTACGGGGTGGTCCTCGAGAGGAAGCTCACCCCCATGTTCAAGGAGATCCTGAAGGGGAAGAGCTCGATTTCCACCCGCCAGCTGGTGGACGAGGTGGGCGCGAGGGTCGATGACGAGGGTTCCCTGGCATACTGGTGCCATCGCAAGGAGGTCCCGATGTTCATACCGGGGATCACCGACGGTTCCTTCGGCAGCCAGCTGTGGATGTACTGGCAGGACCACCGCGACCTGAAGATAGACCTCTTCCAGGACGAGCAGGACCTCATGGACATGGTCTTCGACGCCAAGGAGAGCGGGGCCCTCATGGTGGGGGGAGGCATATCCAAGCACCACACCATCTGGTGGAACCAGTTCCGCGGAGGCCTGGACCACGCGGTATACCTGACCACCGCCGTGGAGTACGACGGCTCCCTCTCCGGGGCCCAGGTGCGGGAAGCGGTTTCCTGGGGAAAGGTGAAGGAGACCGCCGATCACGTCACCGTGGAGGGAGATGCCACCATAACCCTGCCCTTCATAGTGGCCAGCCTTGTCGAGAGGCTCGAGCGCCGATGAGAAAGGTCGCGATCATCGGGGGGGACGGCATCGGCCCTGAGGTGATCAGCTCGGCCGTGGACGTACTCAGGTACGTCGGCGCCGACCTGGAGATGGTCTCCGCGGACATGGGGCAGGGGAGCTACCGGCGGAAAGGGGCCTATCTTCCGCAGGGGACGGTCGACCTGCTGAAGGAGTGCGATGCCGGTCTCTTCGGGGCCATCACCTCTCCTACCACATATGACCCCAGCTACAGGTCACCGCTCCTCCAGCTGCGCCGGGAGTTCGACCTATATGCGAACGTCCGGCCGGTGAAGAGGCTGCACCCATCCATAGGGCTGGTAGATCTGGACGTGCTCATCGTGAGGGAGAACACAGAGGGGATGTACACGGGATCGGAGCGGGAGGTCCCGGGGGGCGTCATCACCGAGCGTAAGGTCTCCGATGCAGCGTGCCGGCGCATCGTGGATAAGGCCATCGAGCTGTGCAGGGCCGAGGGACGGGGCAGCATCACCTGCGTCCATAAGTCCAACGTGCTCAGGCGCTCCGACGGTATGTTCCGAGAGATATTCTACGAGCGGGTAAAGGACAGCGGCCTTCAGGGAAGGGACCTTCTGGTGGACGCCGCGGCCGCCGCCTTGGTGCTGCAGCCTCGAAGTCAGGAGTGCTTCGTCACCCTGAACCTCTACGGGGATATCCTTTCGGACGAGGCGGCGGCCCTTGTGGGAGGGCTTGGCTTCGCCCCTTCGGGCAACATCGGGGAGGGGTTTGCCCTCTTCGAGCCTACCCACGGGTCGGCCCCTGATATAGCAGGAAAGGGTATAGCCAACCCCATAGCGGCCATCCTCTCGGGGGCCATGATGCTTCGCTATCTGGGCATGAGTTCGAAGGCCCAGAAGATAGAGGCCGCGATCCCCGCGGCCCTGGGGCAGGGCATACGGACCCCCGATGCTGGGGGAAAGCTCAGAACGACGGAGTTCACCAGAGGTTACCTAGAGGTGCTATCCACCTTTTGACGGACCGGAGCACCGGTAGCGATCCCACGAGGGTGAGCGTCCTCATGGTCTCATGGACGAACAGCCCCCTCATGGAGGTGTCGCCGGTGTTCGCCGAGAACTCCGCCCTGCGCATCTGCAGCAAGATCAGTGCTATCACCCCCATCAGGAACATCTCCGCTGGCGAGCCTATGCCCAGGTAGTTGGTCTGGACAAAGTCCATGAGGAGGTGCGCACCCCATGCCACCAGGGGAAGCACCATGCGGAACCCCAGTACCACTGGCGCTACGAAGAGGATCGCCTGAGGGCTGTGCAATAGGCTCTTCCACTGTACGTCCGAGGAAAGGGCCGCCTGGAGGTTGAGGGTGTTCTCCAAACCCTCCTTTGTCACGAACTCAGCCATGCCCAGAACGTGGTCGATGTCGATGAGGACGCCGAACAAGAGGGTGGCGAAGGCGGCCTTGCGGTCGAGACCGAACCACCCGATGAGGATAAGAGCAAAAAGGAGGTGGGTTGTGGCTAGCATTGGCGGGCTACCTAGCTCCATGGAGCATAAAGATTTTTGGGAGAGGGGTTATACACAAGATAATCAATCGTAAGCTTACTTCGTGCGTTGTGACCGTCAGGGCGCAGGGTAGAAAGAGGGCTGGCCGTCATCAACCCCATGCGTCGATCCGAGCCGTATGAAGCGGTGTGGATCGACCACCGGGCGGTCGGGAAAGGCGGCGACCCCCCGACGAGCGCCGAAGGTGGTATGGCTGCGATCATAATGCCCCGTAGGTCCTACACGGTCGCTCCCACAGGACGTGCCTGCTGGCGAAAGATTCAAAGACCGAACAGGGCCTAGGGGGGTTGAGCATCATGTCACAATCCACAGAACGTACTGCCTACTGCGGTCTCTACTGCGGTGACTGCATTCCCCACGACAAGCGGGTGTTCAGGGCCGTAGAGGAGCTGAAGAAAGCATTGGACGAGGTCCAGTTCGACCAGTATGCCTACCTGAGGTCCCAGGCGTATGGGAAGTTGCTAGACTACCCCATATTCATCAGGGTGCTCGACGAGATCGAGGCCATCGAGTGCAGAGGGCCCTGCGCGTGTGGTGGAGGTAAGAAGGTCTGCATCATACGGGACTGCGTAAAAGCGAAAGGCTATAGAGGCTGCTGGGAATGCAAGGACAGTTCCACCTGCAACAAGCTGGCATCATTGAAGAGGTTCCATGGAAAGACCATCGAGCACAACCATCAGATGATCCGCGAGCATGGGCTGGAGAACTGGTCCGACAAGAGAGGCAAGCACTACCCCTGGCGGTAGAAAGAGGCGAGGAGCGTGCCCTTTTTGAGAGGTACGCTGCCGCGGCCATTTTTTTCTGGTTACATCAAGAACGTATGATCAAGGGACGCGGGATGGGTCCAACAAAAAAGTGAGGTACATAGGATCTCTTCCTTGACCGCGTCCAAGTCCTTCGATGGAACGTTCGGTGAACTGAATAGGGGCGATCGCCGCTCATTTCAGCAAACGCTCATTTCTTCTTCGGCTTCTTTCGAGGGATGACACGCTTGCGTTGCATCTCACCATGTACGTCCTCCAGGTGCGCTTGAAGCTCAGATAGCGTCTCGAACTTCTCACCGCACCTCTCACAATCTGTCTTGATACGCTGGGTC
>MVRB01000189.1 GCA_002067635.1 Methanomassiliicoccales archaeon PtaU1.Bin030
GTGGGCAGGTCCACCGGCTCTGGTGCCCACACATCGTAGTCAGTTATCGTCGCCAGTGATGTATAGCACATGTCCAGTTCCCTTGCCAGCTGGCATTCCGGGACCAGGGTCATCCCGATTATGTCAGCGTAGTTACGGAACATGTTGGACTCCGCTCGTGTGGAGAAGCGGGGGCCTTCGATGCACACGTAGGTGCCGCCGACATGGTGGGGTATCTTAAGCCTCTTCGCCTCCTTGGCGAAGATGGCGTTCATCTCCTCGCAGAAGGGGTCAGCCAAGGAGACGTGGACAGTCTTGGCCCCATCATAGAAGGTGTAGTCCCGGCGTTTCGTGAGGTCTATGAACTGGTCCACGATCACCAGGTCCCCGGGGCGGTAGTCCTCCTTCAGTGAGCCGACGGCGCATGGGGAGACTATCCTTTCCACCCCCAGCTGCTTCATGGCCCAGATGTTGGCCCGGTAGTTGACCATATGGGGCGGCAGCACATGCCCGCTCCCGTGACGGGCCAGGAAGGCGACCTCCACGCCGTCCATGTTGCCCACCTGGACGCAATCGGAGGGAGGCCCGTAAGGCGTCGAGAGAGAGATCCTCTCCTTGATGTCGAAGATCTTGGGGTCGTAAACTCCAGTTCCACCGATGATCCCGATGCGTGGTGCCATGGACCGCGCATATTATCCCAAGCTAATAAATTCGATGTCGGTCAAGCGAACAAAGGAAGCGAGACTTTTTTTATGGAAGTAAAATATCCCAACACCGAATAGAATGGCGGTAAAAGCTGAGATGAACCCCGTCCGGGGAATCCGGACCTTCCCAGCCTTCCCCCTCGTTTTGGGAGTGGTTGGGAAGGATGAAAAAAATATAATCACCCTGTCATTGGTGCATGTTTTCTCCTTCAATCCCCCCCTCATCGGGGTCGGTATCTCGCCCTCACGGCACAGCCACGAGCTCTTCCACCGTTCTCCCGACTTCAGCATAAACATACCTCCTAAGGAGCTTGTGGAGGAGTCCATATTCTGCGGTGAGAAATCCGGCAAGGACATGGACAAGTTCGAGGAGACCGGCCTCACCGCCGTCCCGGGAAAGAAGATAGGAACACCGATCATAGAGGAATGCCTGGTGAACCTCGAGTGCCGGAAGACCCAGGTCTTCGATACCGGCGACCACACATGGTTCCTGGGGGAGGTGGTCTGCGCTCAAGCGACGGAGAACTACGACCGGGAGCGTGCGCTGATCTACTGGGCAGGAGAGTTCCGGACCGTGGGTGAGGTCATCAGGGGCCGTTGATGCGCTTTCTGACGGACCCCCTGGAGGAGTGGGCCATCCACTGCCATCGTAAAGGCGCCACCATATCCCTGGATAGCAGCGGGGCGCCAACCCCAGACCCTGACGTGTTCCCCCTGAAGGTGAATGATATTGGGGACGAGGCCGAGGCTGAGGCCGAGCTCCGGGAGGAGTTATGCAAGGCTTACGGGGTGGACGATGATATGATCGCCCTCACCATGGGCGCTCAGCATGCTGATTTCCTCTTCTTCCTGACCCACCTAGGTGCGCGCGATACGGCGGTGGTGGAGAGCCCCACGTTCATG
This sequence comes from Methanomassiliicoccales archaeon PtaU1.Bin030, assembly GCA_002067635.1. Taxonomy (GTDB): domain Archaea; phylum Thermoplasmatota; class Thermoplasmata; order Methanomassiliicoccales; family Methanomassiliicoccaceae; genus UBA6. Next base: position 1,587 of record MVRB01000189.1, read on the forward strand.
CCTATACGCCGCCAGGCGGAAGCCATATCTCGTGTGGTGAGCCTGGAGCGTTCTCCGGCGAAGGCCTACGTTCCGGACATGAGCGATCTCGGCTATAACGTTCGGAGGGGTGCCAAGGTGATCGCTCTCACCAACCTCCACAACCCCTCCGGCGCCATGCTGGGCGACGAGGTTCTCTCCGGTATCGTGGACGAGGCCGAACGCACAGGGGCGCTGGTGCTGGTCGATGAGGTGTTCAGGGAGATGAGCTACGGGCCTGTTCCCAAGGGAGCATACCAGCTCGGGGAGAGCGGAGTATCCGTCTCCAGCGTCACCAAGCTCAACGGCCTGAGGGGACTGAGGGTTGGCTGGCTCCTGGGACCGCCGCCCGTGGCTATGGCGGTGGAGGCCGCCCGGCTTTACACCAGCTATAGGCTGCCGGTCTTGTCCTGCCACTACGCTGCGCAGGCCGTTAGGCGTCGGGAGTGGTTCCGTGAGCGTGCCCTGAAGTGCGCCCGGGAGAACCTGCCAACCCTGGAGGCTTGGCTCCGGACGGAGACCCGTGTCTCCTGTCACCCTCCGAAGGGAGCCCTCATGGCCCACGTGGTCCTGCCGCAGGGGATCGATGACCTGGAGCTAAGCGAACGGCTGCTGGACCGGGGAGTGGCAGTGGGTCCGGGACGGTACTGGGGGGCTGCGGGCACTATAAGGCTGACCTTCTCCTGCGCGCGGCCCCAGCTGGAATCGGGGCTTGGCCACGTCTCCGAGGTCCTGGACCTCATGACCAAAAGTTGACGCCCTCAGTGCAGGGGCTTGGCACGGGGATACGAGCCCAGCACCTTCACGAAGGCCGCCCGGCGCACCAGGTCGGTGAGGGCCTCGGCGACCTTGGGATCATTGACATGGCCGTCGATGTCGACAAAGAACACGTACTCCCAGGCCCTCCCCTTCCGGGGCCTGGACTCCACCTTGGTCATGTTTATCCCCCTGCTGGCGAAGGCCCCCATGGCCTCGTAGAGCATCCCTGGGACGTTGCGGGTGGCGAAGGCCAAGGAGGTCTTGTCCCCCTTGTCCAGGAGGCGAGAGGCCTTCTGGATGGCGAAGAACCGGGTGAAGTTCTCCTCGCTGTTCTGGACCCCCTCGCGAAGCACCTCCAGTCCGTAGAACTTTGCTGCCCGGCAGGAGGCGATGGCCGCCTCCTCGAGGAGCCCATTGTCGCGGACGTGCCGCGCCGAGCCCGCAGTATCGAAGGACGGCACCTTCTCCCAGTGGGGGTACTTGGCCAGGAAAGTGCGGCACTGGCCCAGGGCCTGGGGGTGGGAGTAGACGCGCCTGATGCGCGATATGTCCGATCCCGGGTTCACCATGAGGCAGTGGACAACGGGGACCAGGACCTCGCCGACGATGATGAGGTCGTTCTCCAGCAGAAGGTCGTTCACGGCCGCCACAGTCCCTTCCAGGGAGTTCTCCACCGGGACCATCCCATAGTCCGCATCTCCCTGCTCCACGGCCCGGAAGACGCTCTCGAAGTCCGGGCAGGGAAGGGTCTGCACCTCCTGGAAGAACAAGGCCACCGCGTCCTCGGAGAACGCGCCCTCGACACCTTGGAACGCCACCCTCGCCATATTAACCACCGAAGAACTCCTGGTGAATGGTCTTGGTGGTGACCTCCAGGTCCTTCCTCTTCACCGTGAACGTCAGGGCCACGGTAGAGGCCCCGGCGGAAATGAGGCCTATGTTGGTGCCGGTCTTGGCCACGATGGCGAAGACCCTGCCGGCGATCCCTACCTTCTGCCCGAGCCCCTCGCCCACCAGGCACAGCAGGGCCACATCGCGAACGGTCTCGTAGCGGTCCACGACCCCCCGCTTGGCGTCCGAAAGCGCCTTCTCCGCATGCTTCAGCTCCTTCTCCTCGATCAGCAATGACAGGCAGGTCTGCGAGGTGGCGGCCGAGTAGATGTTGATGCCCGCCTCCGACAGCAGCACGCTGATCTCGGACATGACCCCGGACTTGGACCCCAGCCCCGAGCCGTAAACCTTCAGCATGGCCATGTTGGGCATGCTGGAGATGCTCTTGATGGTCTTGCGGCCCTCAACGCCCTTGGGGTTGATGGCCGTACCCTCGTAATCGGGCTTGAACACGTTCTTGACCTTGATGGTTATGCTCTTGGCCCTCGCTGGCTCCACCGTCCGGGGATGCAGGACCTTGGCCCCAAAATATGAAAGCTCCGCAGCCTCCTCATATGATAGCTGGCTTATGGGGACGGCCGTGGGCACGACCTTGGGGTCTGCAGACATGAAACCGTCCACATCCTTCCAGATCTCCAGGCTGTCCGCGTCTATGGCGTTGGCGATGACGCTGGCGCTGTAGTCCGTCCCGTTCCTTCCGAGCAGAGTTATGTGGCCCTCCGGAGTCTTACCGAAGAAGCCAGTGACCACAGGCACCTCCTGCCTCTTGAACATCTCGTAGATCCGGGGAGCGACGTTGTTCCTGGTGGCCTCCATCTCCACAGTGGCCGAGCCGTAACTACCGTCGGTGATGATCCCCAGCTCGTCCGCCTCTACGGGCATGGCGTTCACACCCATCTCCTGCAGCATGGCGGCCATGACGATGACGCTCATCCTCTCGCCGAACGACTGCACCAGGTCCTTGGTCCGGGGGGTAAGCTCCTCGAGGTATATGATGCCGTACAGGATCCTCTCCAATCTCACCAGCTGGGCGGTGAGCAGGCTCACGGCCGTCTGCTTCACGTCCATGCTGTTGGCGACCTCGGTCAATATCCGGAGATGTCTGTCCCGCAGGTCCTTGATGAACTGCTGCACCTCCTCCTCGTTCCTTCCCGCGGACATGAACTTGAGCAGCGAGTCGGTTATACCCTGGATGGCCGAGACGACCACCACCTTCTCCTCCTGGTCAGAGGCGATGATCTTGCCCACGCTTTTCATGCTGGTGCCGTCCTTGAGGGACGAGCCACCGAACTTCAGGACCTTCATCCTTCCCTGACCCTCCGGATAATCTCCTTGGGCGTACGGTACACGCAGATCTCGGCCTCGTCCTGGGTAAGGCCTGCGCCCATGGCCACGAGGATGGCCCTCTCCTCCGAGATGATGTCATGGGGCGAGTGGGTATCAGAATTGACCACCATGCGGGCGTCAACCTTTCGGGCCATACGCACCACGTGGCCGTTGGTGAGGCAGTGGGAGGGTCTTGAGGTGATCTCCAGCACTACTCCGTTATCGGCCGCTGCCTGGGCATCCTCCATGGTGATGAACCCGGGATGGGCCAGGATATCCACGTCGGGGTTGTTCACGGCGGCCCTGTTGGTCCCCCTCTCCACCGGCTCGGAGATGGTCTCGCCGTGCACCACGATGATCTCCGCCCCTGCCTTCTTGGACCTGGCCACCATGTCGTCCAGGCGGCTCGCTGGGACATGGGTCAGCTCCACTCCTACGAGCATGTCCAAGCCCCACTCCTTAGCGTAGGGGACATCACGTTTGGTCTCTCGGATTATCCTCTCGACATTGCTGGCATCCGCATGATCGGTAACCGCGATGGCCTCGTGCCGCATTACCGCAGCCCGTCTGGCCAGCTCAATAGGTAGCAGTTCTCCGTCACTCTGCAAGGTGTGCATGTGAAGATCTATCCTCATTTCCGTCTACCTCCCCTGTGCCTCTCGCTCAGCATCATGAAGACCTCCTCCAAGGGCAGTTCGAGGTACTCGTAGAGGACCATCTGATGGTATATGAGATCGGCGGCCTCGTAGATCTGGCTGTCACGGTCCTTGCCCTTGCCAGCGATGGCCAGCTCCCCGGCCTCCTCGACCACCTTCTTGAGCACCTTGTCCTCGTTGGAAAGGAGCTGGTTGGTGTAGCTTCCCTCCTGAGGGTTCTCCTTCCGGTCCCTGATGATCCTCTTGAGCTCGGGGATGATGGCCGCGGTCCCTGCCACGTTCCCGTAGAGCACGTCGCTGAAACAGGACGGGCGTTCCAAGTGGCAGGCGTTACCGGTCTGCCGGACCCTGACCAGCAAGGTGTCGGCATCGCAATCGGTCTGTATGCTCACGATCTCCTGCACGTGCCCGGACTCCTCGCCCTTCATCCACAACTTCTGACGCGACCGGGACCAGAAATGGGTCCTCCCGGTTCTGAGCATGAGGTCATAGGCCTCCTGGTTGGTCCACGCCATCATGAGGACCTCGTTTGTCAGAGCATCCTGGACGATCAC
>MVRB01000190.1 GCA_002067635.1 Methanomassiliicoccales archaeon PtaU1.Bin030
CAGCAGCTCCTCCGGCACATCGATGAAGAACTGGTCGCGGAAGGCCTGGCAGATGCCCTCCTCGGTCCTGGGCTCGGTGAGGGTCTTGGGAAGCAGCGTCCTGAGGTCCTCGTGCAGGTTCCAAGGGAAGATGAACCATATCCAGGGATCGTCGGGAAGCTTGCGTGAGCAGTAATCGGGCTCGAACTTGGAGTGGTTGAAGTGCAGTAGGGTGGCGCTGAGCGTGTTCTTGGCCCCTAGGGAGCTGAGATGGGCCATGGCCAGGGTGAGGCTCTCCCCCGTGTCGGTTATGTCATCGACCACCAGGACGCTCTCTCCCGCGATGTTGACGCTCAGCTCCTGCGTCAGGAGGGCCTTGCCGTTCTGGTTGGCGGTGACCCCCCAGTGTTCGGTCTTCACGGCGTAAAGCTTCTTCACCATCAGGTGGTCGCAGAGGAGCCTGGCGGGTACCCAGCCGCCTCGGGTGAGCCCGACGATCACGGTCGGCTGTACGCCGTTCTCCTGAAGCTCGTAGGCCAGGTCTGTCGTCCACTCCGCTATCTCGTTCCAGGTTACCAGCTTGCATCTGAAGCTCTCAGGGTCGGCCATCCAACATCGCTCCCGTAGAGGGAGAGCGTTAACCGTCCGCAGGGGAGCGGTGCCCATCCCTCGGTGCTAACGCGTCAGCGCGGTCCCGACAAAAAAGCTTTCGCCTTCAATCCAGCACGATGGTCCTGCCATCGCGGACATCCACCTTAACCAGGGTCTTGATCCTGATCCCAAGCTCGCGCTCCAGCTCCGCCCGACCCTCCCCCTTCTCCACCACCACGATGACGTCCACCACCTCCACGCCCATTCCCTGGAAGGCCTTTATGATGGCACGCAGGGTCCCCCCTGTGCTTATGACATCGTCCATCACTACCACCCGGTCCCCTCTCCCTAGGCCGTTGATGTACAGCTCCTTCCGCGAGTAGCCGGTGACCTGCGTAACGCACACCTCTCCCGGAAGCCCATATTGCCTTTTGCGGACGATGTTGTAAGGGATACCCGTGAGAAGGGAGATGGGGGCGACCAGGGGGATCCCCATGGCCTCAGCGGTCACCAGGCGGTCGCAGCGTAGGTCGCCGATCTCCATTATGCGATCGATCACCTCCTGCAGGATGGCGGGCTCCATGCAGGGGATTCCGTCGGTGATGGGGTGAACGAAGTAGGAGTAGTCGCCCATGCGGACCACGGGCGACTCAAGGAGGCTCTGCTTCAGCTTGTCCAGCATGTTCCCGGAATGGATGGGGTGCCTTTTCTTACTTTCCAGCCTAGGCGGCTATGACCGCCTCCACCGCCTCTGAGCGCAGTGTGTCCATCAGCCCCCGGTCCCCTAATTTCAGTGAGGGGACGACGAGCAGGGACTGGAAGGACAAGGTCATGAAGGGCCGGCGGAGGGGGCATCCCATTTCTCGGGCGAGCTCATGGAGCTCTCTCTCCCGCCGCACCACCTCGTCCGCCGGGAGGTCGCTCATCAGCCCGGCCACCGGCAGGGGCAGCACCGCCTTCCGCCTATCGCTGCAAGCGTACATCCCCCCTCCCATGCGTATGATCTCGTTGACAGCTTCGGCCATTCTATCACCGTCCACTCCCACGGCGATGATATTGTGGGCATCGTGCGCCACCGAGGATGCTAGCGCACCTTCCTTCAGGCAGAACCCCCGTACGAAGGCCAGCGCCGGGGGCGCGGGCCGATATCGGTTCACCACGGCCAGGTGGAGGCAGTCGCAGTCAGGGTCGGAGGCGATCCTCCCGTTGATGACGTCCAGCTCCGCCTGTGCCGAACCGCTGCCGACCTCCCCTTCCTTGGCAACGATCACGCGCACCATGATTCTGGTGCCCTGGGCAGGGATGGTCATGTCATCACCGCGGACCTCGCCCGCGTGTATGGTCCGGGGGAGGGGGAGAGGGCTACCGGTGAAAAGGGGCTGGCCGGCCCTGGCGACCGGCCTTCCGTTGATCCAGGTCTCCTCCACCTTGAATTGTTGGAGGTCGCTCACCACCACCAGGTCTGCTGGACCATCAGGACGGATCCATCCTCCCGGGACCCCATAGTGCTGGGCGGGCCAAATGGTGACTGCCCTGATGGCCTGCATAACGTCCATTCCCTCGGCCACGGCCTTGCGAAGAACGGCGTCCATGTGACCCTGGGTGAGGTCCTCCGCTTCCAGGTCGTCGGTCACCAGGAAATGGGGGTTGCTGCGGGCGAAGGGCAGCAAGGCCTTGAGGTTCTGGGCAGCGGAACCTTCCCGCACCAGGATGGTCATCCCCTTCCTTGCTTTCTCCTCCGCCTCCTCCAGAGAGGTGGTCTCATGATCGGTGGTGATGCCCGCCATAATGTAGCGGTCCAGCTCCTCTCCCCGGAGGCCGGGGCAATGGCCGTCCACAGGTCTCCCAGCTCTGATGGCAGCATCGATCTTGGCCATGGTATCGGGGTCGTCGTTCAGGACCTTGCTACAGTCCATCACCTCTCCCAAGGCCACGAAGCGGGGGTCCTGGAATAGCACGCTCGCGTCCCTGGCGGTTATGACCCCACCGGACGTTTCCAGAGGTGATGCGGGCACGCACGACGGGACCGTGAAGTGGAACCTCAGGGGTACCGAGGCCGCATCCTCCAGCATGTAGCGTATACCCTCCATCCCCGCCACGTTGGCGATCTCGTGGGGATCGGCCACCACCGCGGTGGTGCCGTGCACCACCGCCCTCTCCGCAAAGCGAGATGGCGTCAGAAGGGACGACTCAATGTGTATATGGGCGTCGATGAGGCCGGGCAGAATGAACCGGGGGGGCGCGGAGGGATCCCTCTCCACGCTCAGTATCCTGCTCCCCCTTATCCTAAGGCGGACCGGGTAGATACCGCCTCCTTGCACATCC
>MVRB01000191.1 GCA_002067635.1 Methanomassiliicoccales archaeon PtaU1.Bin030
GAGTTCATCTGTCTTCTGGGGCCTTCCGGATGCGGTAAGACCACGGTGCTTAGGATCATCGCAGGCTTGCAGTCCGCTACCTCTGGTGAACTCACGCTCAAAGGTAAACCCATAACTGGACCGGGATCCGACCGAGGCATGGTGTTCCAAGAGTTCGGTCTGTTCCCCTGGCGCTCCGTAAAGAAGAACGTGGAGTTTGGACTGGAGGTGCAAAAAATCGAAGAGAGCAAAAAGAACGAGATCTCCAAAAAATTCATCGACCTCGTTGGTCTCTCAGGTTTCGAAAATTCTCATCCAAACCAACTCTCTGGTGGCATGAAGCAGAGGGTTGGCATCGCCAGGGCTCTCGCATCCAATCCCGAGATCCTGTTAATGGACGAGCCGTTCGGGGCTCTGGACGCTCAAACAAGGAACCTTATGCAGAAGGAGCTCTTGCGCATATGGCAGGAGACCGAGAAAACGGTGGTATTCGTCACCCATTCGGTGGATGAGGCGGTGTTCCTTGCCGATAGGATAGTGGTCATGACAGGACGGCCGGGCAGGATCAAGGAGATCTACACTGTTACGCTCCCTCGCCCGCGTGACCGTGGCCATCCGGACTTCATCAACCTTCGTAAGAAGATCCTTGAGGAGCTGGAGCAGCAGAGGCAGGGCATCTAGAGCGTCTTCTGTGCGGCCACCTCTATCGCGCGCAGGATGCTGTCCCTCGGTATGACGATGGATACCGGGATGGTCAGGATCTTCTGGATCGTCGGCGCCACGATGGGCGCGCAGACAATGGCCAAGGCCCCGTCCTTCTCGGCCATGACCGCCGCCACTATAGCGTCCTCCATGCTGTTGGCGGGATACTCCTTGACGCGGATGTCGCGATTGTTGAGCCTTACGGTCCGCTCCTCGATCCTACTGAGGACCGGGCGGGCGGCGATCACGGCGATGAAGTTGCCGTGGGGCTTGGTCTCCATCCTTCGGACGGCACGTATTATGTCCCTCACCGTCCGCAGGTTCGGCTCCCTCTGGTCCTGCATGATCTTGTAGATGGTGGAAGGCGACAGACCGGTCTGGGAGCAGAACTCGTGGATGCTCATCTTCAGGTCCTCCTCCAGTACCTTTCGGAGAGCATCGCGGAAGCCCCCCTCCTCACGCAGGATGCCGGCCACCAGCTCGTTCTCCAGGGACACGATATCACTTCCCCTGGCGGACGGCCTTGGCGGCGTTCTCCCCCGCGATGCACCCCTGGCCCACCGCTCTGGCGAGCTGCCAGGGATTGCCGGTGACATCACCGCAGGCGTAGACCATCTCCATCTCCGTGCGGCAGTCGGCATCCACGGCGATCATCCCGCTGGGGTCGGGCATGATGCCCAGGTCCAGGGCCAGCTCGATCGATCCCTTGGCGCCGAGGGCGATGAACACGCCGTTCACCTCCAAGTTCCGCCCGCCCTCCAACTCCAGGCCGCTCACCGTCGGGTCTCCGATGATGCGCAGCGGTCTCCCCTGCACCATCTCCACCTTGGTCCTCCTCACCTTCTCCAGCATGTGCTGGGAGGCCTTGAGCTCGCGATGCACCCAGTAAACCTTGGAGGCGATCTCCGATAATAGGAGGGCGGACTCCGCGGCCTCGCTCTCCTCGCCGATGACAGCCACCGGGCGCCCCTTGAAGAAGCCGGCATCGCAGGAGGCGCAGTAGCTGACCCCCTTGCCCAGCAGCTCCTTCTCTCCGGGTATGTTCAGCTTGGCCCGTGAGATGCCCATGGCCAGTATTACCGCCTTGGAGCGTATCTCACGGTCGCTGTCCGTGATGGTCACGAAGACATCGCCCTCTTTGGTGAGCTTGATGACGTCCTCGTCCAGCAGCTCTGCGCCGAACTTTTTGGCCTGCTCCCTGCCCACGCGGATTATTTCCTTTCCTGAAATCGACTCCAAGCCCAGGTAGTTCTCGACCTCAGCCCTCATCAGGGCTGAGTTATCGCTCCTGCCCACCGCCACGACCTTGACCTTCCTCCGCGCTGCGTGGATGGCCGCCTGCAGGCCAGCTGGTCCGAGCCCGATAATGGTTATATCAGCGTCCAATCGCATCCCCACCATCATAGGGCCGGACAAGTTCTAATACCTTCGTGCTTCCGCAGACCGTTATGTAGAAATTAAAGGGGTTTCCTCACAGGAACGCCTTCAGGCGTCTGGCGAGTTCTTCCTTGGGCTTGGCCCCTACTATCCTGTCGACCATCTCCCCCTCCTTGAACACCAGCATCGTGGGTATGGCCTCGATCTGGAATCGCATTGAGGTCCGTGGGTTCATGTCGGTGTTGAGCTTGCCGAAGGCCATCTTCCCTCTCAACTCCTGGGCCAGGGCATCGATTATCGGGGCCACCATGCGGCATGGTCCGCACCAGGGGGCCCAGCAGTCCACGAGTACCAAGTTATACCTCTTAATGAAATCGTTGAAGGAGGCATCGCTGACGTCCACGGGCTGCGAGGGCCAATCCTGAGCCGCCCGAGCATCTCTCATCAGTTCCTGCCTCTTTCTCTCCCTTATCTGGTCCAGCTCATCCATGTGTCCACCATCGGTTATGCAATCACGATGCAAAACCGTATTATGGTTTCTGTCATAAATACATTTCCAAAACAAGGTCAGGTTATCAAAAAAGGGCCATCCTCAATCTTCCAGTATCGTTATGGGTACATAAGCTATTAAAATGAGGAAGCGGATACCACGATGGGATGACTCATGCTAGAGGAAGCGTCTGAACTTATCGGATTGCAGGTCTACACGTCGAACGGGATATTCTTGGGAAACGTCAACAACCTTGTCATAGATCTCGAGAACAAGCGTGTGGATGGTTTGTTCGTCAGCGAGACCAATCCCTTGCTGGTTGAGGAGTCAAGGGCCGTCAACGTACCTTTCCGGTGGATCCAGTCGGTCGGCGATATAATATTGTTGAAGTACTTCCCCAAGAGGGTTACCACCAAGAAGCCGGCCGCCAAGATCTGAGCCTTTCCTCTGGACGAGGCTCCTATTAGGGAGCACGCTTTTTTACTGGCACTGGGAGATATGCCATTCAGATGTCCTGGACCTGAACGGAGCTGGGGACATTTCACGGTTCACTCGCTCCACTTGTCTATCCTCATATCCAGGTATTTCGAGCATGGGCCACGTTCAGCTCTTGACGTCAGCTCCTGAACGATATCGTCTATGTCCCGGCCGCACAGGCCGGACAGCTCCTCGTGCATGTCCAGCATCCTCCCTCCGGCGTCGTACAATCCCTTGCGGACGAAGTCCCGGTACGACGCCTGGGAGGATATATAGCGATCGTCATCGACCAGGTTGTCGGCATGGCACACTATCTTCTCCTCCACCGTCGACGGGATGTAGTCCCGGTCGGGAAGCCCCAGTGCTGCGGCCTCCCCCGGCAGGATCCCTGCGCCCACATGCTTGCGGATTATCAGAACGAGCGGTTCCGGAAGCGACAGGGAGCGGGCGATGTCCTCCCCCACCACACCGTGCTGGATGCCGTGCGTCCTCGACCTACCGATGTCGTGTAGCAGCGCGCCCGCCCGGACGAGGTCCGTGTCGGCCCCGCAGCTACGGGCCATGGCCACGGCCAGCCGGGTGACGGTGCACACATGCTTCATCACCCTGTCGGTCGCCCCCTGGGCCTTGAGGAGATCGAGGCACTGCTGCTCATTCGGAATCGGTGACAACCTTCTTCCCCCGCGCGCAGGGAATGACCTTCATGTGCCCCTGGAAATCGGTCCTCAGCCCCTCTCCCTGCTTGAGGCGGTCCAGGAAGACCGCGAGGGCGGCGACCTCGGAGTGCGGCTGGTTTCCCAGGCCGATGTTGAAGGTGGCGGCCTGGTAGACCTCGGGAGGCACCTTCTCCGCTCCCACCACTATGAGCATCTTCTCGGTCATGGCGTTGAGTACGCGGGGGAGGGCGTCGTCGATGTGCGTGCCGTACATGGTGAGGTGCACCTTCGTCCCCTCGAAGTTGCGCAGCAGCTCCTTCCACCTGACCCCGGTGGTGATGCTGAAGTCCCCTCCGAAGCGCTTGACCACTGACCTCACGCTCCGCTCCAGCTCCTCATCGCGGGTGGAGACGTAGATCCCTTGAGCACCGAAGGCGCGGGCGGTCAGGGCCACGTGGGTGGTGACACGCTTGTCCCTCTCCGGACGATGGCCGAGCCTAAGAACGAAGATCTCGGTCAACGGAGCCCTCACTCCTTGAGGCGTTCAATGCGGTGCCCGCGGTAGTCCAGGCGGACGGAGCGTTTGACCAGGCTGCGGAGCATGGTGGATGTGATGCCAAGCTTCTCAGCGATATCCCCGGCGAAGCGTCCCTCGGGACCGACCTCCTTGAATATCTGCTTCTCGAGCTTCCCGAACTCGTCCTCCGGCATCATAGCAGCGGCAAGGACATCGGAGATCTCGTACACGGGCCAGGAGGCGTTGATGTGAAAAGAGGTATAGTAGGTGTGGTAGGCTTTTTCCGGGAAGGACCCGCTCGTCGATTGCCAGCGGGTCTCCACGAGCTTCATCTTTTCAAAGAACTTCAAAGCGTCCGACCCTTCTTCCCCGAACTTGGCCTCGATCTCCTTGGTGGTCCTCCACTCCAAAGTTACTTCCTTGAGGACCTCTCTCTTTATCTGGGTATCAACAGCTCGCAACATCGGTACAAGTTCCGATGGCTCGTTGATAACCTTGATTCTATTCATAGACGCCCTAATTAGTTTGTATGAATATAAAGGACTACCGCCACATTCTAAGACCATATGCTTCGGGGGAAAAACAACGACCTCAAAGGTTATCTACCGCGTTTGATTTACACGTCCCGATGGCTAAAAAGCCTAGTAATGTGAAATATCAATGCGCTTGGAACGGCAAGGTCTTTGATAGCGAGGAGCAGGCCCTCAAGGAGTGCATGGGGCCCTACCAGCCTTTCATCAAGCACTACGACCGTTACCCCAAGAAGGGCTTCTTCGGAACCGTCGTCTGGCGCAAGAAGAAGAAGGATTAGACGTTCATCAGTGCAGCCATACCGATGAGCGGCAGCGCTATCATGAGGAAGTCGTCGTCCACATACCTTGTTTTTATGCCCTCGGCAGCGATGGCCATCGCCGACGTCGCCAGCGATATCAGCACAACTCTCAGGTCCAGCTGAAGTAGGAGGGAGAGGGCCGTGATCATTACGGCCGCATGCATCAGGTAGGGCAGCCAGGGATACCATTTGGTCCTCCTGAGAACGCTTATCACGGGGTCGACAATGGCCATGCCCGCTATCACTGGCGCGGCCATCTCCAGGGGGAAGAAGATGAAGGCGAAGGTGAGGGCTATGGCGGCCCACGCCCCCGCGGACATCTGCTCCGCCTCGTATTCCCGCATGCCCGGGACCCGGAACCCCAGCACCAGGCGGGAGAGCTCGAAGGCCATCGCCAGGGCCAGGGCGAGCAGCAGGCCGGACTCGCGCGATATCCCGCCAGGCCACAGGGGCGTGGGAAGGAGATAGTACACTAGGAACAGGGGGGCGCAGATGTGGACTGCCTTTCTGGCGACGAAGCCGAGGTCCATTCCTACCTCTGACGCCCTCCGGTCAATTAAAGCCTGTGCTCGACCACTTCCTGTCCAGCCTCCTCAGGAGCAGGAAGGTCACCACCAGCAGGAACCCCAGGACGATCATGATGGCCGCGGTGGACACCACCGGGTCCCGGTCCACGGAGAAGGAGAGTATGGTCAGGCAGATGTCAGGAAGGAGCGAGACGAGGGAGAACTTCAACAGGACGTCGGGATTGAAAAGGAAGGAGTTGGGGTGCAGCCCGGTGAGGTGGGATATGGAGACCACCATGTAGACCGAGGTGACGTACAGCACGGGCAGGGCGAGCCATAGCAGCCTGGTCTCGTCGTTGAGGAAGGCGATCATCAGGACGAAGGCGGTGGATATGCCGGTGGTGAGGAACAGGTACATCATCAGCTTCGCGCGGATGACCTTGGGGACGCTGACGGGAAGGGTCTCATAGTAGTCGACAACGTCCATGTTGGTCAACCAAGAGTACAGCATCACCCCGAAGAACCCGACCATGGCGGCGTAGAACACGAGGTTGAAGCCCACGGGGACGTTGAGGCCGTTGTTCACGTACCAGGTGGTGAAGCTCAGGAAGGCCAGGGGGGCGATGAAGGTGAACACCATCTTGCCCACGGTGCCGCTCCTCTTCAGGTCCACGAACTCCTTGGCCAGGATGGCCTGGTAGGAGCGGGCGAAGGCGAAGCGCTTGTTATAGGACGGGAGGATGACGCTCTGCGCGACCTTCTTCTTGGCCTCCCCCTCATATGACTCGGCCACGCACAGCACCGCCAGGGCCGTGAAGCCCACGAAGGCGCAGATCGTCAGGGCGAGGAAGGAGAGCGCCGTCATCAAATCGTTGCCGAACGGCGGAAGCGACATCTGGAAACCTATGGAGGGCAGGATGGCCTCCATCCCGTAGAGGTGGAGCCCGCCGAAACCTATGAGCAGGGCCAGGAAGGCCACCACCAGCACCGCGAAGGCGGTGCGGTCCCGGGAGCCGATCACGGAGATGACGAAGCTGAGGGAGATGCCGAACATGAAGGAGAGCACCATGGTGGTGCACACGGAGGCCACGGATACCGCGGAGTAGGGGACGATGGCGGCCGCGGTGATGAGGCCCAGGAAGGCAGGCCCGAGCATGAGGGCGAGGTAGAAGAGGACGTCCCTCAGGAACATGCCCAGGAAGGTGGAGGAGTAGGACATGGGGAGTAGGGCGGGCATGGCCACGATGTAGTTGTTCTTCCCCTGCCGCCGCTCCACGTAGGTCCGGCCCATGAAACCTATGGTCCCCACGCTGATGCCGTAAAGGAATACGCCGGCGTTGAGGTTGGTGATGAGGTCCTTCAGCCCGATGGTGCTCTGGACGTTGGTCAGGGTAAGGGACATCACCACCGCTATGGCGAAGACGAACACTGGAATGGCCACGAACATGCGGGCCGAGGAGTAGGAAACGTGAAGGCGGTACTCCTCCCGCAGCATCAGCTTAAGTAGATGCATCCTCGCTCACCATGCGCAGGAACAGCGATTCCAGGTCCTCGTTCACCGTCAGGTCCTCCACGCGACCGCTGGCCACGACCTTGCCGTGGTTGAGTATCACCATCTCCTGGCACAGCTTCTGGGCTATCTCCAGTATGTGGGAGCATAGGAAGATGGTGCGGCCCTGCCCCCTCAGCTCCAGCAGGTACTCCCTGAGCTTGTGCTGATAAATGGGGTCAAGGTTAACGAAAGGCTCGTCGAGGAACAGGAGCTGGGGCTCGTGGATGAACGCGGCCGAGAGCATGACCTTCTGGCGCATGCCCTTGGAGAGGTCCTTGCACAGCGTGCCCTTGGTCTCCTCCAGATCGAAGAACTTCAGCCACCTGTCGATGCGTTTCTCGACATCGTCTATCCTCCGGACCTGGGCCACGAAGTACAGGAACTCGTAGGCGGTTAGGTAGCTGGGCGGCGATTCCACCTCTGGAACTATGCCCACCATATCGCGCACCCTAACGCCGTGGTCCCTGACCTCCATGCCCAGGACCTGGGCGCTGCCACTGGTCTGCGGTATCTGCCCCGTGAGGACCTTAAGAAGGGTGGACTTGCCGGCTCCGTTGGGACCGAAGCATCCGAAGAACGTGCCCTTGGGGACGGTGAAATTTACCCCGTCCAAAGCGTTGACGGCCGCATACTTCTTTCTCAGGTCCTGCACGAGGATGGCGGGCATGCATGTTCCATTTCTCGTTGGTTATATAATCGCTATGGCCCGGTTATCACCAGAATCTGAATTCAGCCAGATAGTTTTATCAATGGAAATTATAATTCAATCTGGATGACCGTGGCCAATCAGGCATTTGGAACACCTCCGGGGAAGACCAGACCGCTCGGAGTGACGATATTGGCGATATTGAACGCTCTGGGTGGGATCATGACCCTCTTAGGAGGGGTCACTGCGATCGGGGTCACGTCCACGGGGATCTTTGCATCCTTGGGCATTATCGTGGGCGGGTTCGCGATAATCATCGGTCTATTCCAGCTCATCATTGCCTGGGGCCTGTGGACCGGGAAGAAGTGGGCGTGGTTCCTCGCCCTCATCTTCGGTATCCTGGGAGTGATCTTCGGCATCCTGGGCCTGATAGGTGGAGGAATGACAGGTATCGTTAGCCTGCTCATCAACGCCATCATCGTCTACTACCTGCTGAGGCCAGAGGTGAAGGCCTTCTTCGGGCGGTAGAAAC
>MVRB01000192.1 GCA_002067635.1 Methanomassiliicoccales archaeon PtaU1.Bin030
GAAGAAGCCGCCTATGAGCTCCCTCTCGGCCCTGTCGTCCTCGCCCACATCGCCGGTCCAGGCCTTCATGATCAGACGGACGACCTCCTGGGACCGCATGGCCGGTCCGTCCTCCTCCTTCCCTGAGACCTCCCTGAGCTCGGGGTCGGGGGTGCGGTCGCTGTTGTAGGGTGTGAGAAGGGACAGCTCGCTGGCGGTGACGTGGGCGGCCAGCCCCACCAGGCGGTCCTCGATGTAATCGTACTCCACGTCCAGGAACACCCTCACCAATGGCTCCCCCTCCGGGCCCACGTGGGCGGGCAGCAGGCCCGGGCCGGACCGCCCTATCGGCATGACCCCGAAGTCCCCCTGCTGGCTCCCGGACATGTTGGACCTCCGCGCCTTGGCGCGCACGATGAGGTCCCCCAGGTCGGAGCTGAAGCCGATGGTGCGTCGTAGCGCAGAAGCCCTGTCCCCATGGGGATCGAGGCCGGCCAGGTCATCGATGGTGGCGATTCCTGCCTGACGTAGCATTCGGACCTCCGAGGGATCGATGCCCAGCAGCTCCAGGCGCCTCCGGCGGGCGCTCTCGGGCATGCATATGGGACAGTGCACGCAGGCCCCGCACTTGGCGTCAAGGCGGTAGCTGAGGTCCTCCAGGTCGGTACGTGCGATGCGGGCAAGAGGGCCCTTGTCGGAGAGAAGGTTGCGCAGGTCACCCATCTCCTCCACCAGGTCCAGCGACGGTAGCCCCAAGGCGTCCTGTACCTGGTTGCTGTCGGGGTCGATGCGAGCGACCACCGACTCCAGGACCACATTGTCATAGCGCGCTCCTCCCACCTCCAGGCCATGGCGCTCGAGGTGATCGCCTACCATGGTCCGGTACGCTGCCAGCTGGATGCGGTGGTAGGTCTTGTCCCTGCGGCTGGCCTTGCACTCCACGATGCGAAGGACGGGAACGCCATCTCGCCATCTGAGCACGATAAAGTCCATCCTCCCGGAGAGCACGAAGTCGCCCACCTCGCCCTCTATCTCCACCTCCCGGGCGAACACTTCGGAACCGGGCGCCGTTCCCCGGACGGATTCCAGGAAGCTTTGCCAGGAGATCCGGCACTCACCCTCCGGGGGGCAGGGGTTCAGTAGGCGGACCCTTGTGCCCAGGGAACGCCCCAGCTCCTCCTCCCTCTCCCTCCCTCGCACTGCCAGGATGGGGTTCAGGGGTCCGCGCACCCGCCCGTAGAAAGGAAAGCGGCGGGCGATCTCGGACTTGTCCAGCCTCAGCTTGAAGCTCCGCTCGCAGCAGTGCTGATCGACGTACTCGCCGATATCGGTCACTACCACCAGGCTCTTCTTCTCGCTCATGGCCTGCCCTCAGCCAGCACCGGGGGCCGCTCAGGACCCAGCTCGGTGCCTGGACACGCTAACGCATCCTCACCACTTGAACCTGATGAGCAGGAAGACCGCCAGGCCTACGGCCAGTATGGAAACGCCCCAGCCCACCCAGATCCACGTCTCTGTGGAGAACGGGGCCCACTGCGCGTCCCCCACTACCACCGTGAGCTCGTTGGAGATGGAGACCCTGGACGATGAGTCGGTGACCGTGAGGGTGACGGTGTAGGTACCAGGGTTCTCGAAGGTGTGGTTCACGTCCTTCATGGTGCTGGTGGTCCCATCATCGAAGTTCCAGTGGTAGAAGTATGGCCCCGTACCACTGGAGACCGAGCTGGTGAAGGGGACGGTCAAGGGGGCAGACCCAGTGCTGGATCCCTGCTGTATCACGACCTCAAGGCCGTCCTCCGATGTCACCGTGATCTCAATATCCTGGGACATCGCCTCCTTTGCTGAGGAGTCCCTGACGGTGAGGCGCACAGTGTAGATCCCTGGTTCGGAATAGGTGTGAAGAGGGTCCTCCTCCTCGCTGTATGTCCCGTCACCGAACGTCCAGTTGTATGAGATGGTCCCTGTGGCGTTCTCCACCACGCTGTAGAAGTTGACATCGAGCGGGCCCATACCATAGGAGACGGACGAGGATATGCTGGTCTTGAGGTCCTGGGATAAGGAGGCCACGATCCTCAGGTTGGGCGAGGTGGCCGTCCGGCCCTCGCTGTCGGTGATGTTCACATTCACGTTGTAGGTGGCGGCCTCTGTGAATGTATGGGTCGGAGACTCCTCGGTGCTGGTGGACCCGTCACCGAACTGCCACAGGTATGTGTAAGGAGCCACCCCGTACCGGGGTGTGGCGTTGAAGGTGATGTTCAGGGGCAAGGTGCCTGCGGTGGTGGAGGCGGTGATGTTCACCTGGAAGGGGGGTGTGATCACTATGGGTGTGCTGGTGTTGCTGACCGTGCGGCCGTAGTTGTCCCTGATGACGACCTCCGGAGCGTAGGTTCCCGCCTTGGTGTAGATATGGTTGACAGAGCTCCCGGTACCTGTGGTCCCATCATCGAGGTCCCATTCATAGGTGTACGGTGCGGTGCCGCCCGTGACATCGGCCGTGAGGGCGATCTCCACAGGAGCCTGGGCGGTGGAGACGTTGGAGGCCACACTAACGTCCAGGGCCGAGCTGGCGCAGTAGAACGTGAAATCAAAGCTGGGGGTGAGCTCGTAGGGGTCGCCCTCCGTGCTGCCCGTGACCTTCACGGTCCCGTTATGGGGTCCAGGCGCCAGGTCGGTGGGGATGCTCAAAGTGTGGTTGAAGGTCCGTGTGAAAGGGAACGAGGTGATGTCCAGAACGCCTGAGAACAGCACGCCCGTGTATGCCCAATCGGGATAGTAGACTGTCACCTGGGTTATCTGCAGGGAAGAGACCTCGGAGCCCGGCGATATTATTATGGTATACTGACAGGGCACGGACTCCCCGGGGAAGACCTCCTGCGGCGATGTCTTGTCCAGCGCCACAGAGTCAGGCCAAGCGCCTTGAACTGACGGCGGCACGACCGCCACGGTCGTCATTAAAAGCAAAAAGGTGAGCACTAAGCTCGCTAGAACCTTATCGATACGCGTTTCCCATCCCTCGTGCCATCAACGCACTTTTTTTAGATAATACTTGCGAGCGAGGGCGTCCTGTCAGCGTGGTAGCTGTAGTGGAAATCGACGATCTGGCAATGTGGGGGGCATGAGACGTTTCGTGCTGGGGCCCCGAGGGCAGGACCATGGTGGGAAGGGCGACCCGCTCCCCAAGATTTTTCGATTGTTCTTTTCCTGTGCGCTTACCGAACAGGTTTGGCGATAGCTCCATCCGCCTGTGCCGTCACGTGTACCTGTAAGAGCCGCGAGGTATGGTCAGCTGGAAGGTGGCCCCCTTACCGTCCTCGCCGACCTCCTGTATGAGTATCCCCGTTATCGCCAGGATCTCCTTGGAAAGGAACAGGCCCAGCCCGGTCCCTTTGCCGAACCCCTTCATGAAGAGCCTTTCCCGGTCTTCCGGTGATAACCCTGCCCCGTTGTCCTGGAACGTTAGGAGCACGTCGCCGTCCTGCTTCCTGGCATCCAGGACGATACGCAAGGAGTCCGTCCGGCCAGAATACTTTATGCTGTTATCCACGAGGTTGCGGAAGACCATGCCCAACATGGGGTCGGCCAGTATGCTCAGGTTCCTCAGACCTGGTCCGATCTCAATAGCTCCGTTGCCCTCAAGCTTGGGCAGGTCCTTCACAATATCCTCCATCGACTGCCACTGTGGTAGCGTGGAGCCCATCATCTCGTAGTCCTTGGTGAAATCGATCTGCCTGCTGACGTTCTGTATCGACCCCTCGACCTTCTTCAGCCGCTCCAACACGAAGGGATCGTCGATCCTCTCCATGGCCAGCCCCAAATTGGCGCTCTGTATCTGGAGCTGGTTCTTGATGTCGTGGCGAGTGATGCTTCCCAGGAGGTCCAGCTTCTGGCGCGCCTTCAGGTACCTGACCTCGGCCTGCTTGTACCGGGTAATGTCCTGGTTGACGCCGAAATCCCTGATCCGGGCTCCTTTCGGGTCCCTGAAAGAGTACGCGCAGACGAGGATGTGCCTAACCTCCCCGTCCCGCCTTATGATGCGGTGCTCCAGCTCCCGGTAGTCATCGTTGAAGGAGTGGGAGTAGGTCTTGGTCCGGAAGCTCTCCTGAACACGAGGGAGGTCATCAGGGTGGACGAACTCCCTGATGTAGGTCTCTGCCAGCATATGATAGCCGCCCTCTCTCTGGGCATCGGTGGCATATAGCTTGTAGAAGCGATCGTTGAAGGTGTAGGTCCTGGTGCTCACGTCGTACTCCCAAGATGCGATGTCCGCCATGTCCATGGCCATGGACAGGTGGGCCATGGTGGTCTTTAGCTCGTCCTCAACCCTCTTGCGCTCGGTGATGTCCCGGAGCAGGATGATATCCTGGGGCTCGCTCTCCTCGGCATCTCCCAGAGAAGCGACGGTCACTTAGCCCCAGACGATCTGGCCGTCCTTGCGGACGTACCTTTTCTCCACCTCGTAGGTGCTCCTCCTGCCTGCCAGGTACTCCTCCCTGAGGTCCATACCCACCTCGAGATCATCAGGATGGGCGAGATCGAAGAGGGACAGCTTGCCAAGCTCCGAACGTGAGTGACCGAAGAACCTTAACAGCTCATCGTTGAACTCATTTGGCACACCGTTGCGGTCGACGATGGCGATTCCCACCGCCGCCTCGTTGAAGATGGCCCGGAACCTGCTCTCGCTTCTCCGCAGCGCGTCCTCTGACCTCACGTGCCCGGTCATGTCGGTCACGTAAGCCAGGACCCCCTGGCCGTCAGAGAGATTCACCTGGGAGAAGGCCACGTGAACAGGGAAACGAGTGCCGTTCTTGCGAACCCCGACGAATTCGGTCGATGGCCTCCGGGCCGGCCGCTGAACATGGTGCGCGGTCGGGTCCGGTTCGTGGGGCCGGCCGGACCGCTGGATCATGTCCTCCAGGGGGCGATCCCTGACGTCGTCCGCATCATCGTAGCCGAACATTACCAGGTGCCGGCGGTTGGCGTAGGAGACCAGCCCTTGCTGGACCATCATTATGGCGACGGGGGCGTCCTCGATGAGGGAGCGGAAACGCTCCTCGCTCCTCCGGAGGTCAAGCTCGTTGCGGTGACCGACGACCGCCTTCTTCACCTTGTGCTCCAGCTCTATGAACTGGGACCTGGGGTCCCCGCCCTTCTGAACGTAGAAGGTCACGCCGTTGTTAAGGGCCTCGATTACCACTTCCTCCCTACCTTTTCCGGTGAAGAGGATGAACGG
>MVRB01000193.1 GCA_002067635.1 Methanomassiliicoccales archaeon PtaU1.Bin030
CCTGGTCGAACAGGTTATTAGAGAGAGCGCGTTCACCTGCTCGTGGACATACCGCTGACGATCGCATCGATCATCGATGGCATGATGAGGTTCCTTGCCCAGACGGCGGCAGACCCCATCGCGTACAGCGTGGTCCTGTTCTTCTATGCCATCATGGCCGCGGTGTTCCTGCCCATACCGGTGGAGGTCGGCCTCCTGCTGAGCCCCCATACGCCGGTCATATTGCTGGCAGCGATCCTGGGCCTCGGTAAGATGGTAGGGAGCGTCCTGGTGTTCTACCTGGGCCTGGGCATCGGCAGCAGGGTCGAGGGCTGGTCCGCGAGATGGCCGGGGTTCGGGTGGCTGGTCGCCAGGTCCGAGTGGCTGGTGAAAAAGCTGCACTACCTCGGCCTGTACCTCATCCTCTCCGTTCCCCTGATGACCGATACCGTCCCCCTGTACATCTTCTCTATACTGAACAAGCAGGGCGTGTTCACTGTCCAGATGTTCGCGTTCACCAATCTTTGCGCAGGGATGACCCGGGCCTCCATATCGCTCATCCTGCTCTCGTTCTTCGGGGTGGACCTCATCAACTGAAGGTCCGGCCTGTTGCTTTATATGTGAAGAGGTTTGAGACCTTATCCCGATAGAGGTTCATAGGCCTCCGGACCTCCGTGACGGCGAGGACCATACCCCCCACCGAGGGGAGTATGGACACCGGCCCTTGATGGACACACGCTTCTCCTCCGAACATCATCGCCCTACTTACAAAGCCATCGGCGTCCAAGCATGAATGT
The DNA here is from genome assembly GCA_002067635.1 of Methanomassiliicoccales archaeon PtaU1.Bin030. Lineage (GTDB taxonomy): Archaea > Thermoplasmatota > Thermoplasmata > Methanomassiliicoccales > Methanomassiliicoccaceae > UBA6. The sequence continues at coordinate 777 of MVRB01000193.1, forward strand.
CGGCGCGCTCGCGGCTGGGACGGATCGAATCTATTTGCGGATGTCCTAGACAGTTACGGTTCGATACCCGGAAGCGCTCCTCTCCCATCCAGTCCAGAGGTTAGAAAGATTAAGAAAAAGGGGGGAAGTGGTTTCTTCCGTCAGAAGGTGTTCTGGGGCGGGTCCGGGACGTTGTAGCTGCTCGGGTCCGGTTCCAGGTACTGGAACGTCAATACGCCGGACCACGCAGCGCCGCTGCTGGAGAAGGACGATGCTCCGGAGGGGTCGGCCGTCCCCAGGTAGCCGGAGAACTCCTGGTACCCCCAGTACTCCAGATCATTGACGTCGTCGTAGAAGGCCAGGTACTCGATGGTCAGGTGCCAGGTTATCGGCTGGACCGAATCGTAGTCGCTGTCATGGTCCGCATAGTAGTGCACCTTCATCTGGTAGGTGCCGTACAGGCTCGTGGACTGTCCCGACCGGCTTGGGTCCGGCAGGACCATGGCGGATGTGGCGTAGTAGTGCTCCGGTCCGTAGCCCTCGCGGTTGTCGAAGTCGAGGTATGGGTTGGTCCCAGTATCGCCCTTGTTGGCGTAGTAGATGTGCCTTCCCGCCGTGCTGTTCCTCGTGGGCTCCTGGATGTGCAGGTCCACGTCGCTGTTGCCCTGCCCCCACGTCAGGGTCATGGTCAGCGCTGCCTGCGAGGCGGTGCTCTTGATCGTGTCCCTCAGCCATCCCGCCCAGTTGGTGAAGGTGTTGCTGTCGGTGGCCAGTATGATGATGTCATTGTTGCCCCGGTACAGCGGGACCTCCACCGAGAACTCCTTGGTCGTAGGGTCCAGGGCGGCGACGAACTTCTGGCCGCTCACCAGGACCAGGGTGCTGGTGACATTGCCCTGCCCCCCGGAGATGGTCCCAGTGATGGTGACCTTGTTGGAGGTGGTGTCCCTGATGCCGTCACCGTCGGTGTTTATCGGGGTCGAGCCCACAGGGTCGGTGGTGCTGTCGGTCAGCTTCACCTCCGGGAACGTCGAGCTTCCCTGGAACTTGTTCTGGGCCATGTCGTACAGGCCCTTGAAGGCGTTGTTGGGCGTGAACACCTTGGCGCTGGCGTGGTAGAACACGTTGAACTGCAGGGGGTTGTTGGCGTTGAGGCCGGACTCGAATATCTGGGAGAAGCCTCTGCTGTAGTTGAACGGTATCATCTGCTGGGCGCTCCTCACCGACGTCCCGGGGTTGTTGGGGTCGTAGACATCGAACTTCCCATCCGCGTACCGGTACGCGAGGATGGCATGGCCGCCCGGAGCGTAGGTGCCGTTGACGTACCGGGTCTTGAGGCCGATCAGCTGCGGTTCTCCACTTACCAGCATGCCGTGGATTATCCCCAGCCCCACCTGCTTGGAGGTGAGGTTCCCCTTCTCCGCCTCCGATAACGCGGAGTAGATGCCGGTGACGCCGGCCTGGACGCGGGTCGCCAGCTGGATGGCGGTAGCGTCATCCCTCCACTGCGCGACATCGCCCTCACGGTACATCTGGTAGAGGCCGGCCCCGTTCCCCGGCTTCTGGTGCGAGTAATACCACTTGGCGTAGCTGGTCATGCCCAGGCACACCCCGCCCGATTGCTGGTAGGAGCCGTAGTTGGGTATGAACCACCCGTCGTTCTTCGGCCGGAACCCAGTGTCCACGGAGAGGCTGGAGTTGAGGTCCTCGAACACCGAGAGCGCGAGCTCCACGGCCACGAACTTGGAGAAGGTGGCCGCCTGGAAGGATAGGGTGTTGGCGGCGAGGTCCTGCCCGTCGAACCCTGTGGGCTCCAGTGTCTGCAGCACCGGATCATACTGGTAGAACCTGACCCCCCGCTCGTCGTCCTGGACCATGGCGGGATCGTACGGCAGGGTGACCCTCACCAGGCTGTCGAACATCTTGAAGGTGTCCCAGCTTGGCGATCCGTCCGTATCTATTTGGATCATCTTGCTCGCTATCGACGCACCCTCCGGCAGGCCGACCACGCTGGCCGTGTCCACGGTGGCGTAGCTGACGTTGAACTGTATCGGCTCCCTGGTCGCTGCCCCTGGGACCACGATCCTCATCCCACTGAGGGACGTTCCCTGTCCTGCGGCGATGGTCCCTCCCGCCCCGGTGACCGTTCCAGAGGCCACCTGGGTGTACGTTCCGGTAGGCAGCAACTTGGCGACCTTGACGTGGTCGGGGGCGGGGTCCACCGCCAGGGTGTTGTTCCTCCCCAGGTCCCACGCGAAGAACGATAATAGGCCCGCGGAGACCACGACCCCGGCGACGAGCACCGCAGCGACCATCATGAGCTGCTTGTTGCTCCACTTGCTGCGCGGTGTGGGGGGCCCGTTGTACTGGGCTCGATCATGTGGCGGTTGGTACTGAGCGGCCGGCTGGTACTGCTGGGCCGGAGGTGGCTGCTGCCCTTGGTAGTTGGGCTGCCAAGGCGCTTGCCCCTGCTGAGGTCCGGCAGTTTGGTCGTTGTACGAATATGGTGGTCGTTGGTCCAAAAATATCACCCGAACTATAGGTACTGGAACGGCCTCGTTCTTGGCCGATTCTATGCCAGAAAATCAGTTTATAAAATGATTATGCCAAAGGATTCTGGTGGTGATAACCAGTTAATTGAGAGCAGAGCCGCAGGATGCATTCGCCTCTAATCTAATGCCCCTTACAACGAATCATCTGGAAACGGACCAGATACAAGACCATGCTTGGCCGGCAGGTCCTTTTCCAGCCTTGAGAGCGTTCATTGACCAATCATCACTTCTCATGCTTTCTTCGACCCGTCCGGCCGATACCCTATTTTGACCGTCACGGTGACCTTTGGATGGGCGCTATCAAGGACCACCCGATGATCTCCGTCCTCACGGATCTCGATCCTCTTCGACCATATCTTTACAGGACCGTTGGAGCTATCGACATCTTCCTTGATGGACCCCGGACCGCTCCTTACCAGGCGAGCTGTGACCTCGCGGTCGGCGATCACATCCACCTTCAGCATGTCCCCGCGTCTTAGCCCATATGTCCTGGACTTCCACAGCGGGCC
>MVRB01000194.1 GCA_002067635.1 Methanomassiliicoccales archaeon PtaU1.Bin030
GCCCCTTCTCCTGGCATGCATACGGGCCATAGTGAACTCTCCAAATGTGAATCGAATGGTGTTTAGGTGGCGAGGATAGAGCCAATTCCCGTCCTACTATTTAATCTTTAACGGTCGCCTTTCTGTCACCACAGCGATCGGAGGCTTGTTTCTCTCCCCTTGCCCAGGCGATCAAAGTAAGGTACTCCACCTTGGGAAATGACAGGCGCTCCGGCAGCTCCTGGAACCGGCGCCAGGTCATCTCACCCCCGTCGACGCGGGGCCCCAGGCGTGCGGCGAAGACCGTGACCTCGGGGGACTCCTCCTTGTTGGAGATCTCGATCATTTCGTGCCCCACCTCCTCGCGGAACTCCCTCCTCGCTGCCTCCAGGTCGCTCTCTCCCTCCTCGACCTTGCCTCCCGGCATCTCCCAGCCGTTCCTCTTGGGATTGAAGACCATTATGAAGTCGTCACCATCGAAGGCGATGCAGTAGACGCACCTCACGGAGATCCCACCGCGATCATGGCATGGTCCTTCTCCATGGGGTCGAGCTTGACCACCTCCCGCACCTGCAGCCCCGCGCTCAGCAGCTGCCTCTTCGAATCCTCGTATATGCGGTGAGGGTCCTGGGACACGTCCTCGGAACGGGACTTGATGACCAATAGGCCGCTCCGTGCCGAGAACGCCTTGAAGTTCTTGATGAATATCTGTGCCTGCCCCCTCTGGGCGATATCCTGGTAGACGACCTCCACCCCTGAGACCCCGAAGGAGTACTCCTGAGGCTTGGTGGCATCGGCGAGGAACGGGACCATGTTGGGACGGGACTCGCAGACCGGGACGAGGTCGCGGAAGGAGCGCGGGGAGATCTCAACACAGTACACCGTGCCCTCGGTCAAGATGTCGGCAATGTGGCTGGCGGTGGTTCCGCTGGCCGCCCCCAGGTACAGGACCGAGGTCGCCCTGCGGAACGGGAAGAAAGTACCTCCTGACCCCAGGTACGCGGCCAGCTTGCTGCGCGTGGGCACCCATTCACGGTATTGCACCTCATCCACGCTGACCAGGCGCTCCCCGTAGACGGTCTTGCCAGGAGCGGAGTTGCGCGTGTACAGCCTTTCCCCGTCGGTATAGACACCCTCGAACTCGGTACGCTTCATGACAGCCTCAGAGCCCAGGAACGCACCCATCGATAAATAAATGCGGTACAGGGGCCCGGCGGGAGGTGCGGGCGCTGCCCTCAGAGCAGGCCTAATGTATTATTATCGGCCGGTACGCTTCATGCACGGTGCCCGATACCAAGGATAAGGACCGGAAGATAGAGGAGCTGACCGAGCGCATCGCCAGCCTGGAGTCCTCATTGCGAGAGGTCACCAGACCATACTCCCAGCTGGTGGAGCAGCTTGGGCAGTTCCAGGGCATAGTGCAGAAGTACTTTCGGCTGCTGGACCTGTACCAGAGGCACGGCGTGATAGCGGTGGACGTGATCCTGCCGGAGCTGAAGGACCCCATGTCGCGGGAGATCATGCGCATACTCATGGACCGGCCGGGGCTTAACATCTCCCAGATCTCAGAGGAGCTGAGGACCAGAACGGGCTCGTCCAGCAGGAGGATCGTGCGGGAGCGCCTGGAGGAGATGGTGAGGCAGGACCTGCTGGCCGAGGAGAAGGGGAGCAAGGCCAAGACCTTCACGGTGTCGGCGAGAGTGGTCGAAAAGTGGTCAGAAGTGCTCGGATTGAATAAGTGAAGTGAACACTCATATGATGATGTGAGGACGCCGAGGTCGGTGGCCGCGAGCATCCTCTACGTGACAAGGGGTGAAAGACAATGGCGAACAATGAGATGCCGGATGCAGAGCAGATAAGGGACATCATGAAGGCGCTGTCCGAGACCGTCCCAGGTCTCCTCGAAGGGCTGGCCAAGATCCTTTACGGGGCCAAGGAGAGCGAGGAGTACGGCAAGGCCGTGGCCAACTTCTTCAAGGCGCTCAAGGAGTCGGGTATGTCCAACGAGCAGGCCTACCAGCTCACCCGGGACTACATGAGCAACATGTCCCTGGGCAACATCGTGAAGGGCGTGGCGCAGAGCGGTGACAGCGACTGGAAGAGAAAGGAGCGGTCACAGGAGGATTGAGGATGGATCAGCAGGACCGGAGCGCGGTGCTGTACGCTGTGGCGTACGGGCCAAGCGTCGGCCTCAAGGTGGTCGTGTCCTACCTCCGCATGAAGCGTGCGGCCCGGAGGGCGGAGAAGCGCTTCTATCATGAGCTGGTGCGCTCTGGCCTTCCGGCACCGGAGGCCCGGTCCCTGGCGCTGGAATACGGCTCTGCCGTCAGCGTGCGGGAGCTGGTCTCCGGGCTGAGCGACATCCCCTCCATGGGACGTCAGTAGAGCCGTTGCACGCGAACAAAGCTTCCTGGCCCTTCCATCGCCGGGGGACCGCGCTCCGTCGGACCAGGCCTTTTTTCTCCTCCTTTCCTTGTAAAGTATCGGTCTCAGCTCCCTCATCCTCCAAACCTGGTTGTAGGTTCCACCTCGCAATAATGTTAAAGGAGGGCGTACATACCGCAGGCAATGCAATCGGAGCTGGAACGGATCGCTATGCTGGTCCGGGAAGAGGTACAGGCCCTGCCCCGGGATTTCGACCGGGGCAGGGAGCTGTACATAGGCGCGGACGGGACGCCAACGGAGAGCATCGACAAGATCGCCGAGGACGTCATCCTTCGCGAGGTCAACGGGCGGGACCTGCCGGTGAACGTGCTCAGCGAGGAGGCAGGTTACGTCGACCGCGGCTACAAGGACACCCTGGTGGTGGACCCCATCGATGGCACCCACAACTCCGTCCATGGCATCCCCTTCTTCAGCGTTTCCCTGGCTGTCGGGAGGCGCTCCCTTGACGATATCCAGCACGCCATCCTCCTGGACCTGGTGAACGGAGACATGTACCGCGCTCAGCGCGGTCATGGGGCCACCATGAACGGCATCGATCTCCGGGTCCGCAGCCTTCCCACGCCGGAGCCGGCCATGCTGTTCTACCTCGGCCGCTTCGCCCATCCCCGGGCCTTCGAGCTGGTGAAGAGGTCCTCGAGGGTCAGGGCCATGGGGTGCGCGTCACTGGAGATGGCCCTGGTGGCCCAGGGGCGGTTCGATGCATATTATTTCAATACAGAGGTCTATGAGAAGGGCATACGGGTGATCGACATCGCGGCCAGCGCCCTAATACTCAGGGAGGCGGGCGGTGACATAGTCGACCTGAAGGGAAGACGGCTGGACATGCCCTTCGACCTCTCGGCAAGGAGCAACTTCCTCGCCTACGGGGACCCGAGGGTCAAGGAGCTGATGCTATGAAGCTGGGGATAACGGCGAACGCGGAGATACCTGAGGCCATCAAGATGAGCAGGGTGGTGATGAGCAAGCTCGAGGGACAGAACGTGGTCCTGGAGTCCGGGATCGCGCGGCTGTTCGGAAGACCGGGGATGCCCATAGAGGACATGGACGTGGATGTCCTGATAACAGTGGGCGGGGACGGGACGATCCTGCGCTCCCTGCAGAGGACCAATGCGCCCATCCTGGGGATCAACGCAGGGGCCCTAGGCTTCCTCACTGAGGTGACCGAGCCCTTCCTCAGCACCGGGATCGACCGCCTGCTCTCGGGGGACTACTTCGTGGAGGACCGTATCAAGGTGGCCACGAAGGTGGCCGGAGCGAGGCTGTACGATGCCACCAACGAGTCCGTGGTCCACACCGCCCATGTGGCCAAGATCCGCCACTTCCACGTGTACGTCGATGACCAGCTGGCCATGGACGTCAGGGCCGACGGGATAATCGTATCCACCCCCACCGGCTCGACGTGCTACGCCATGTCCGTAGGGGGGCCGGTTATAGACCCCCGCATGGACGCCTTCGTCATCGCTCCCATGGCCCCCTTCAAGTTCGCCACCCGGCCCCTGGTGGTACCCAGCACCTCCCGCATACAGCTGGAGCTCTCCCGACCCAAGCCCTGCCTGTGCGTCATCGACGGGCAGCACGAGCACCCCCTGGAAGGTGACGAGCCGACAGAGTTCTCCAGGGCCGAGGCCAGGAGCCGCTTCGTACGCTTCGAGCGAGACTTCTACGACCGCCTGCGGGAGAAGCTGGTCTGCTCCCCATGAGCAAGAGGAGGTCGGTATGGGGGATCGAAGGGGATGTCCTAGACATGATCAACGAGGCATCCCGGCAGTCCTTCCCCAACGAGTTCGTGGCCGCCCTCAGGGCGGAGGAGGGCATAATAACCGAGATACTCCTCTTCCCAGGCAGCATCTCCAACGAGCGCTCCGCGTCCATGCAGCTGCACATGCTGCCCATCGACTTCAGCGTGGTGGGGACGGTCCACTCCCACCCCGGACCGTCCAACCAGCCCTCGGACGAGGACCTGCACCTGTTCAGTAACTTCGGCAACACCCACATCATCACCTGCCTCCCCTACGATCGGCGGAGCTGGCAGTCCTACGACCGCGAGGGTGCGAGGATCACCCTGGAGATAGTGTAGGCTCCTTACAGTATCCGGCTTCCAGGGCCCACGTTCCCGCGGGCGGTGGCTCCCGGTCCGATTATGGAGTTCTCGAACACGATGGTGCCTGGATCGATCATGGCATTGATGCCGGTCTTGACATCGTCCCCCATGATCACACCCAGCTTCCTCCGGCCTGTGTCGATGAGCTGCCCCTTGAAGGTGACCTTGACGGGCCTGTCATCGAAGCGCAGATTGGCCACCTTGGTGCCCGCGCCCAGGTTGCACCTCTCCCCCAGGATGCTGTCGCCGACATAGTTGTGGTGGGGCACGTGGGTCTTGGACATGACGATGGAGTTCTTCACCTCCACCGACGCACCCACCCTCACACCCGGACCCAGACAGGTGGAGGCGCGAATGTAGCAGTTGGGACCGATGTCGCAGCCCTCGGATATGTACGTGGGCCCTTCGATGTAGGCTCCGCTCCTGATCCGCGCCCCCTTCTCCACCACCACCTCCCCCTGCAGCACCGCGCCCGGTTCGACGGTCCCCTCGACCCGTCCCTGGAGGCGGGCCATCAGGATCTCGTTCGCCCTCAGGAGGTCCCAGGGTAGGCCCACGTCCATCCAACCATGCTTCAGCTCCTCGATATGCACGCCGCCGCTCTCGGCCAGGGAGTTGAGGGTATCGGTGATCTCGTACTCCCCGCGGACGGACTTGGGCGTTGCCTTTATGGCGGCGAATATGTCGGGGTCGAAGACAAAGGCCCCGGCGTTGATCATCTTCGTCGGAGGGACCTCAGGCTTCTCATGAATGCGTACCAGGCGGTCACCGTTGGCCTCGATAACGCCGAAGCGCTCGGGGTGCTCCACCGCGACCGTTCCCATGACGTGCCCTCCCGTGGACGCGTGCTTCTCGATCATGCTCTCGATGTCGTCCTGGAAGATGATCACGTCACCATTGATGCAAACGAACGGCTCGTCGATCGAGCCGTCGGCGCATCCGATGGCGTGGGCGGTGCCCATCCTCTCCCTCTGCTCCAGGTACCTGATCCGGAGCCCTAGCCGGGAACCGTCGCCGTAGTACTCCTTGATCTTGTTCGCCTTCCAGCCTACAAGGATATAGATGTCCTTCACGTCCAGGGCCGAGAGGGCCTCAAGGACGTGGGACATGAAGGGCCTGCCCGCCACCAGGAGGAGGGGCTTGGGGGTGTTGGTGGTGAGGGGGCGCAGCCTGGTGCCCTCTCCCGCGGCTAGGACCAGGGCCTTCATCTCAGGCACCTTCCGACCATCTCCGAGGCGATGTTCGAGAGCCTCTCCAGCTCCGCCCGGTCCCGGGCCTCCACGGTGACCCGCAGCTTGGGCTCTGTTCCCGACAGCCTCACCAGGAACCACCCGTCAGGGTACTCCGCGCGGAAGCCGTCCAATGTGAGCAAGCGGTCGCAGTCCAGCTGCGCGGCGGCAGAGGCCAGGCGCCCCTCCACCTCCCGCCGGGCGCGGGCCTCGAACTGGTGGGACGTCCTCCTAGATGGATAGGAGGGCAGGGCATCGACCACTTCCGACAGCTTCTGCTCCGAGGCCATCTTGGCCAGCAGGGCGCCGGCGTATACACCGTCAGGGCAGTACGTCTCCTTGGGGAATATGTAGGTGCCGGACGGCTCCCCTCCGAAGTCCAGGGAGCTCTGCTTCAGCGCTTCGGCCACGTACACGTCGCCTACCTTGCACCTCACGACCCTGCCTACCAGATCATCCAGTACCATGGATGCGTCCATGGGCGCGACCACGCCCTTCACCCTGAGGGAGCTTGCGAACAGGGCTATGAGGCGGTCCCCGTCTATGAACCTTCCAAGGTCGTCCACCGCCACCATGCGGTCCCCGTCGCCGTCGTGGGCGATCCCCACGTCCGCCCCCTTCTTCAGCACCAGCTCCTTCAGGTCCTGCAGCTGGTCCTCGGTGGGCTCGGGGGTACGCCCGGGAAAGAAGCCGTCGGCCTGACAGTTCAGCGTGGTGAGCCGGCAACCCAGGGTCCTAAGCGCCCGGGGGCTGACCTCGAATGTGGCCCCGCAGCCGCAGTCCAGGACCACCTGGGCGGACGCTGAGCCCAGGGCCTTGGCTATCGCCTCCACGTGCCGCTCCAGCGCTCCCTCCAGGAGAAATGTCGTTCCCACATGCCGCCAGCTCTTGTGCTCGTACGCCTTGTTGATTATCCTGTTCTCCACCTCGGTCATCTGGGGGGTGTCGAAGGCCGAGCCGTCGGGGTTCCACAGCTTCACACCGTTATATTGAGATGGATTATGGGAGGCGGTGACCATTATGCCGCAGTCGAAGCCCGCGGCCTCCCGGGCCAGGGTTGGGGTGGACACCATTCCGGCATCGTGAACGTTCGCTCCCATGGAGGTGGCCCCGGCCATGAGCGCCTGCGACACCATCAGGCCGGTGGTCCTCGTGTCCCGACCGATCACGATCTCATGGTGGTTGCTGGCGACGGCCTCGCTGATGCTGACCGCTAGGTCAGGAGTGAAATCCTGACCGATGACCCCTCTTATTCCCGACGATCCGAACAAGGACATGATATCAAGCCGTTCCAGAAGCATACAGAACAGGAATAAAACTATTGATGACCAAATTATCGGTTATAATTTTATAGATAAAATGGCCAGGCATTTTCATCATTCTACCAAAAAAAGCGTTGATTGCCCCCTTTTCACTCACTATTTTGGATACTGGCTCGTCAACATTATAGGATAAATATTATATATGCGTCCTAGCCATTACTATCTGGGTCGTATGGCCATCATCGCCCACAAAGAACTAGGAGGGAAATCATTGGTCATGGAGCAGATCAACGTCGATAAGGCCAAGGAAATCGCTAAGAAGAAAGGTCTCAAGCCCGGAAGGGTAAAGGGAACGAACGGAATTCAGTTCACCAAGGGATCCAACGACCGCTTGGAGATCATCCCCTGGGATGAGTTCGAGAAGACCCTCAAGTCCAGAGGACTGGGCGTCTTCGAGAGCGGCGGCTGGATGAAGATAATGAAGAAGTGAGCCCCCTTTCTTTCCAAACCATTTTCTCAGTTTTCTTCACTTTGTTCTCATGACCAGCCAGTTCTTGGCCGATGACTCCTTCCCCTTGAACCTCACCAGGGCATAGGTCCCCTTCAGCCTCTTTCCGTCCAGAATAAAGACGATGGCATCATCCCTTCTCTCGAGGAGCTGAAAACCTCCCTTGTCAAAGATCTCCACCCTGCCCGCTCCGTACTCGCCCTCAGGGATATCGCCCTCGAAATCCCCGTAGGAGATAGGATGGTCCTCGGTCTGCACCGCCAGCCTCTTTACCTTCGGCTCCTCCGGCACTCCCTTGGGGACCGCCCAGCTTTTTAGGGCTCCGTCCAGCAGGAGGCGGAGATCGTGATGGTGACTGGAGGCATGATGGTCATGCACCACGAAGAAAGGCTCGTCCGGCTCCCCGCCCGACGAAGGCTCGGGGGTACGGGAGAAGTCGCGCTTGGCCTGGTACTCCTTCAGCGGAGCGTTCATGGTCTCTACTATGCATCGCTAAGGAAATAATCGTTATGCGGCCCCTCGGACCTTGACCCTGAGGCTACGGTCGAAGGCCTTGTGGAAGGCCTTCTGGTCATCGTCCAGTCCCCAAATCTCCAGGGAGGCGTCGACCTCGGCGACGACCTCGAGTACGACCTCGCTCTTGTCCTTCTTCGTGAACCTCACCCCGGACACCAGTCCTGCATGGCTCCGGTCCAGGGTCTCGGCCAACCGCAGGAACGCGGACAGGGTGATGATGTTCTGCTGGGTCCGTTCATCAAGGTCCGCCATTCCCGGGTCCTTGCGGCGGGGCGGGCGCTTCCGATGGTACAGCACCAGGTTGGCCATGATGGCGATCTCCCGCCCCTCGAAGCCCAGCAGGTCCGCGTTCCTCACTATGTAGTAGGAGTGCGAGTGGTGGTTGTCGAAGGAAATGAAGTCCCCGACATCGTGGAGGTACGCGGCATACCGCAGGAGCTCCCTCTCCTTGGATCCAAGGTTGTGAAGGCCTATCTCCTTGGCGCTGTCGAAAAGCTCCAGTGCCAGCCTCAGGACGGTCTCCGCATGCTGCTCGTCCACGTTGCACGATCTGCCCAGCTGGAGCACGCTGGTCTCGCGGACCGACATCCGCTGGGCGTGAGGGTAACCCTCTATGCCCGAAAGGTAGTCGACCAGCATTCCGTTGAGCACCCCGCGGTCGCTGACGTTGAGCTCCTCGATGTGAAGCTCCTCCATGAACGTCTCCAGTATGGCCGCCCCTGCGATGATTATGTCCGCCCTTTCGGGGTTGATGCCCGGCACCAGCCTCCTAGAGGCGAGGTCCAGGGACCGCAGCATGGCCGCCAGCTTCTTCAGGTGGCTGAAGCGCAGGACGCCCGGCCTCCCGCCGTAGGCGCGAGCGGCCATCTCCGCAAGGTTCACGATGGTGCCCGAGCTTCCCCAGACCTGGTCGTACTTGACCATGGACGCTGATCTCACCGTGTGGACCATGACCCCCCGCGCATGGCGCTTCATCTTGCTGTACAGGTTTTCGTCCACAGGCCCTTTGTGCCCCTCGGGGATGAACATCGAGGTCGTCCTGATGGCCCCTAGCATGAGGCTGTCGAGCATGGAGTAGCGTTCCTGGTCACCAATGATGACCTCCGTGCTGCCGCCGCCGATGTCGATGAACAGGGCGTCCCTCGTACCCAGGTCCACTCCAGAGCTCACTCCCAGGTGGATCAGGCGGGCCTCCTCTATCCCTGAGATAACCCCCAGCTCCACCCCCACCTCCTCCCGCATGCGCTCCACCAGGACGTTCTGGTTGGTGGCCTCCCGCGCAGCGGAGGTGGCGATCATGATTATCTCGTCCGCACCGTAGGCCTTGGACAGCTGAACGAACTTGTGGCACACCAGCACCGTACGGTCCATGGCCTCACGACGGAGGGTGTTGTCCCCGAACTCGCTCTCCCCCAGGCGAACCACCTCCTTCTCCTGGCTTATGAGCGTGTACGAGTAGTTGGGGTTGAGGCGCACCACCATCATGCGCACCGAGTTGGTGCCGAGATCTATGAACGATACCACGTGGTCGGAGCGGGGGTTCCAGTTGTTCATGAGATCCTCACCTTCTTTCCAAATGTCGTTTCGAACAGGTCGCTCTTCCTCAGGTTCAGGTTCGACGGGTCCACAGCCCCATCCCGCGGCCGGAGCTTCAGGACCACCTCATCAGGACCTATCTTGCACCTCACATCCTTGATGGAGCCGTCGTGGCGGTAGTCGAGGCCGTCCGCGATCCGGAGGATGGAGGCGAGCGCGAG
>MVRB01000195.1 GCA_002067635.1 Methanomassiliicoccales archaeon PtaU1.Bin030
ATGGTGAGCTTCTCGGATGCCACCTGCTCTCCCTCCATCCCTGCCCACGGGCTGCGTTTCTTGTAGACGCTCTCCGCGCTCACCGCAGGCACTAGGGAGGTTGCCAGCATCTGCCCCAGCTCCCAGGGGGCGATCATGACCGTGCCCTTGACTGGACCTTCGAGGGCCTTGGCATCCCTCGCGGAGAGGGCCTGCTGCGCCAGCCTCTCGCCCCAGGGCTCAGGAGCATAGTCCTCGAGCCAGGGGGAGTTAAAGGAAATGACGCCCTCCCCCGGAGAGGCGCCCTCGGCCATGGCGTCGTAGTTGGCGTACATGAGGGTGCTCCTGTGGGACACGTCCACACCGTTGGTGTTGAGTATGGTGGACTCGATGGTGGCAACACGGAGAACGCCTCGCGGAACCCTGACCCCTCGGTCCGCCACCTTACCCACGGTAGCCTTGACCAGCTCTATGAGGTCCGCGGCCTCAGCAGACTCGATGCGGGGATCCCAGGGGCCCGGCGATACGGTGGCCGGGGACGGCATCGGGAAGCAATCAAAGGTCCTCGATGACGGCGATCGCTCTGCCAGCAGGGTCGCCACCTTGGCGCAGGCCACCGCATCGTTCTCGAAGACCGCGGTCGATGACACCTGCGCCAACCGCTTACCCTTCATCGCCCGCATGGCGATGCCCTGGTCCTCCTTCTCCTCGCATATCTTGATCCGGGTATCATCAACGTACACGCTCTTGGTAACGGACCTTACAGCAAAGACCTCGGCCTGGGTCGCCCCAGCCTTGCCCGCCGCATCCAGGGCCATGTGGGCGAGGGTCACCACGTCCAGCTTCACCTCTTCCACTCAATCCCCCCCTACGATGATCTGGGAGCGGCAGTACGGTCCACCTGAGGAGACGGGGACGTGGTCCTCCGTCCCCTTGCCGCAGGTGCCGGGGTCCATGGAGACCTTATCTCCCACGGCATCGGTCGTATGCAGTATGTCCAGCGCCTTCCCCGTCAGCGTCATGGCGCGCAGAGGCTTGGTTATCCTCCCGTTCTCGATGAGGAAACCGCGGTGGGCCTTGGCCTCGAAGCTCCCCCCTACCGGGTCCTCCATTCCATTGACGAACTTATCCGTGAGCACGCCGAACTTGACATCCTCCAGCATCTCCTCCAGCTTCCAGTCTCCGGCCTCGAAGAAGGTGTTGGTCATGCGGACCCATACCCGGCGCCCGAAATCCTCGTGACGGCCGTTGCCGGTGGACGGAACGCCCATGGACGCTCCTGTCTCCAGGTCGTGGAGGTAGCTGTTGTACACCCCGTTCTTTATTATAACGGTCCGGGAAGCGGGCGTGCCCTCGTCATCGAAGAGCAAGGTACCGTAACCTCCTTCCAGGGTCCCGTCGTCCACCATGGTGATCTGCTCGTCCGCGACCACCTGGCCTATCTTATCGGTTAGGAAGGACCGCCTCTTGACCACCTCGTCCGCCTCTGAGGCGTGGCCCATCACCTCATGCGCCAGCAGGCCGCTTATCTCCGGATCGGTGATGCAGGTTACCCGCCCTGAGGGCGGCTTCACGGCCCTCAGCTGGACTATGGCCTCCCGGGCCGCGGACACGCCCATCTCGTTGATGTCGCGCTGCTGGATCAGCTCCATTCCCTTGGAGCCGGCGAGGCCCTCGCGATACGACTCCATTCTCCCGTTCTCCCTGGCCACGGCGATGGCGTTCAACCGCAGCCTCCCGTCCTCCCATCGCAGCCTGGAACCGAAGGAGTTCACCAGCACCGTGGTCCTCCTGCCCTCTGAGTATATGGCGTTGGTGTTCACGATCCTGTCGGAGATGTGCTGAGCCTCGTCCAGGTCCTTTACCATGGCCAGCTTCTCCTCCACGGGCACATTGGCGGGAGGTATCCTCACCTTCATCTGGAACTTGCCTGTGTAGGCGGTCTGCTCCGGTATTGGAGCTCCAGGACAGTCCCCGGCCCTGGCGGCACGGACGGCCCTCCGGGCCATCTCCCTCAGGCTTTCGGGATCGAACCGGCCTCCGGAGGAGGACCCCCAGGAGCCTCCGATGCGTGCCCTGAGGCCAACACCGGCGATGCGGTTTGTCGAGAGGTTCCTCAGCTCCCTGTTGGAGACAGAGATTATCAGGCCCCAACGGTCCTCGTAGCGGGCATCGCAGAACTCCGCCCCTTCCTCCTGCATTGTGCGGATGGCCCTGTTGAGAGCGTCCTCCATCAGATCACCCTCATGTCCTTCCTCGCGGTCGTCAGCAGCTCGCAGCCGTTCCTGGTGATGACGACATCATCCTCGATCCTGACCCCTCCTATGCCAGGCAGGTACACTCCTGGCTCCACGGTCATGACCATGTTCTCCTCCAGGGTCAGGTCGACGTTGGGGGCGAAGCGCCCTCCGTCGTGTACGTTCAGCCCCAGGCCGTGTCCGGTGGAGTGTATGAACCTTCCCTGGAACTCGGTGGAGTCTATGTAGGAGCGGGCCGCAGCGTCCACGGTCGTCCCTTTTATACCGGGCCGGATGACGGCGATGGCCCTTCGCTGGGCCTCGGCTACGACCTCATACATGCGGCGGAAGCGCTCGTCAGCCGCGCCCGCGATGAAGGTACGCGTGATATCGGAGCAGTAGCGTCGGACCTTGCATCCGAAGTCGAAGAGGGCCGGCATGCCGTCGCTCAGCCTCCTATCCTGGGGCGAGTAGTGCGGCTCTGCTGAGCCGGGGCCGAAGGCGGCGATGGTCTCGAAGGAGACCGAGCTTGCGCCAGCCCTCTGCATGCGATAAGATATCTCGGCTCCTGCCTCGCTTTCCTTCATCCCGGCGGAAACGAAATCTGGTATGGCGTCGGCAACGTTGGAGGCGATCCTGCAGGCGTCCCGGATGGCTTCGATCTCCCTGCTGTCCTTGACCCTTCGAGCGGCGGAGACCGCGTCGGCAACGTCGACCAGCTCCACCCCGGGCAGCGCGGCATGGACCTCCTTGCACCAGTGATAGGTTATACCAGGCCCGTTTATCCCCAGACGCCTCACCCCCTTTAGCGATGAGCGCAGCAGCTCCCTTCGCTCATGGGGATTGGCGTACGGTACGACCTCGGCGGACGTGGTACGCGCTGATGTCTCCTCAAGAGCCGAGGTAATGATGCGGACTTTGCCGTCGGGGAACAGGATGGCAGGGCAGTGCTCGAAGAGGCCGGAAACGGCCCCTGTGGCATAGAAGAACGATGCGTCGCTCATGGGGTCCTCCTCGTTCACCAGGAGGATCGCGTCCACGGGCTCGAGCAGCTTTGAGAAAATGCGGAGAGCTCGATCTTTCATTGATTGACCAGCACAACAAAGGTGCCCTGCCCAATAAAACTGCTGATTGGTAGCGCATCAATACCTAAGCTGGTGGCCATATCGGTCATCGGGGTGAGGGGAAGGACAGCTCATGCGCCACTGACGAAATGCCATAGGTTGAAATATGTAGATAATATGTAACTCAAACCAAGGTGAATCACATGGTCACTCTTGGTACCGCTTTTGAGGATCTCGACAATGAGCTGGAGAGCATGCTGGATATGGTAGCTGAGGCCCTCGACCTTATGGACAAGGACAAGAAAGAGGAGGCCATGCAAGTACTGGCCGACCTGGAGGATGCGATGCTCGACTTCCTCGACTACGAAGAAGTGGAGGATGAGGTGGAGGAGGTCGAGGAGGAGCCTGAAGCGAAGGCACCAAATAAGGCTGCTGCTCCCAAGAAGGCTGCTCCGAAAAAGGCCGCGGCCCCGAAGAAGACCGCTTCCAAGAAGAAGTGATCACAGGCCTAACGGCCGCACTTCCTTTTTTCAAACCCCTATCCATACGTTGCCCAGTATCCGTTTTATCGCAGCCACTGCCGAAAGGGCGGCCAGATAGCTTGTGGAGGGCGTCATGGGGGATGGGACGTTCTGGGTCTCGCACCGCAGCTCTCCGAAGTCTCCCTTGACGATCAGGGTGTGGGCGTTCCTCTCCGTCGTGGGATCGCATATTATCGTCACATGCGTATTGTCAAAGCCCACTCCCAGGAGCGAGATGGTTGCCGCCACGTTGAGGTTCTTGGGGTACTGGTTGGAGGCGTCCCGTGCATTGCCCTCGAAGACCACCGTGGGCTCAGTAAGGCTGTCAATGTCTATGCCCTTCATCTTCAGCCCGGGCGCCCCTCTGAGGCCCCGGGGGCCCTTCCTGGTGATGAGATGCACTTCCTGGATGTTAGCGGCGGATGCAGAGTGCAGACCGTCCGTACCGCATATGGCACCGGAGGGCACATACAGGCGGGAACGGTGTTTCTTCGCCAGGGTGAAGCACTTCTCGCGGAAGGCATCGTCGGCGAAAACGCCCACACTCATAACCATAACGTCCGCCCCGTTCTCCAGCACGAAGGGGATGAACTTGCGGGCGGCATCCTGGCTCGCCGCCTCCACTGCCAGATCGATCTCTCCCAGTATCTTCACGATGTTGTCGTTGACGTTGTCGATATAGCGGGCCTTCTCCAGGCTCTCGATGAGGTGGAGGGCAAAGTCCTTGCTCTGGTCCGTTACATAGATGCGATCGACCTCTGGCATATCGTGTACGGCCTTGGCCAGCACTGAGCCGATGGAGCCACAACCTATGATCAATATTCGCACGAAAGGTCCATTGCCGGACCTACATAAGAATCTGTCCCAACACCGAACAACCCTTTTATCCACGTTCGGCCCATCCCTAGGCGATGAGGTACGAGGTCCTCGAGCATACCGCTGACGTGATGATCAAGGCGCACGGTAGCACCATCGAGGAATGCTTCCAGAACGCCGCCTTCGCAATGATGGACCAGATCGTAGATGCCAGCAGCGCCGAGGCCGAGGTGGAGGAGCACATTACGGCAGAGGGCTCGACGCTGGACGACCTTCTTTACAACTTCCTGTCCGAGGTGCTGTTCATCTTCGATGCGAAGGGGCTGCTCCTCAACGAGTTCGACGTGACCATAAGCGATGGTGCGTTGAAGTGCCGGGCGAGGGGAGAGAGGTTCGATGCCATGAAGCACTCTCCCAGGCAGGAGATCAAGGCGGTTACCTACCACATGCTTCAGGTGAACACAGAGGAGCCGTCCATAACCGTGCTCTTCGATGTATGACGGCCAAGGCCTCAGCCGTAGCTCATCCCATACAGGGGCTCGTGAAGTATCATGGATTGAAAGATGAGGTCCTCCGCCTGCCATATCATGATTCCATCTCCGTGTGCACCGCTCCCCTGCGCACTCACACCACCGTGCAGTTCGGGATGCCCCACGATGAAGCGGTGGTGGATGGCAGGGCATTGTCAGGCAGGGAGATGAGGAGGGTGAACGACGTCGTCGACCTCTTGCGCGCGGAAGCGGGCGTCACCTCCGGGTTCCGCATGGTATCGAAGAACGATTTTCCCTCCAACGTGGGACTGGGCGCGTCAGCCTCGGGTTTCGCTGCTCTCACCCTAGCGGCCGCCCGCTCGCTGGGACTGGAGATGGACCTGGTGGAGCTGTCACGCTTCGCCCGCCGGGGGGCCGGCTCCGCCTCCCGGGCGGTCACCGGGGGGTTCTCACGGTGGTACGCCGGTGAGGACCTCAGCTCCGTTTCCCGGCCCCTCCCTCACCCTGCGGACATGGACCTGGTGATGGTCGTGGCCGTCGTGCCTGCGTACAAGCTGACGGACGAAGCCCACCGTGATGTTACCACCTCCCCCTTCTTCAGGTCCAGGCTGGAGGATGTGCCGCAGGCACTTGCGAGCATGGAGAGAGCGGTCCGAGATGGAGATGCCGAGGAGGTCGGGCGACTGGCCGAGACGGACACACTGAAGCTGCATGCCGTTACCATGACCGGAGCACAAGGGCTCATCATGTGGAGACCCGATACCTTGCGAGTGATCCTGGAGGTGCGGTCCATGAGGCGGGAGGGCATTCCCTGCTACTTCTCCATAGATACCGGGGCCACGGTGTACGTCAACACCGTGAGCGGGAGCGCGACCAAGGTGAAGGAGCGGATCGCCGCCCTGGGCCTGCAGACCATGCTCTGCAACGTGGGGAGGGAATCCAGGATCGTGGACGATCACCTGTTCTGATGCATTGTGATGATAAGGACGGGCCGTGGTGATAAGGTATTATATCACGGAAATATCTAGGCCGTTCCGATGGATGTCATCGGGGTCGGGGCGCTTAACGTGGACCTCTTCTACAAGGTGCCGTCGCTCACCCTGGCTGGTCATGTCTTCGAGCCAGGAGAGGAGGTTGTGGGGGACGAGGAGCTCTTCACGAAAGTCTCCCGAGCGCTCGCCGGGCAGGAGCCCATCGCCCGCAGCGGGGGAGGGTCGGCGGCCAATACGGTGTTCGCTCTCTCCCGCATGGGATATACCACCGGATTCTTGGGGGTCACCGGAAAGGACGAAGGCTCTAGGTTCCTGCTGAGCTCCATGGAGGGGGTAGACGTCAGCCACGTGAAGAGGTACAAGAAGGCAGGGGTGTGCATCTCCCTTTTGGCGGACGGAGAACGGTCCCTGCTGGCCATGCCGAACTCCAACGATCTCTTCTCCTTCATCGCCGAGGATGTCGGCTACCTCAACTCCTCCAAGTTCGTACATCTCAGCTCGTTCTCCAGCGATTCCGCGCTGCTTCTCCAGAAACAGCTCCTGGAGCTGCTAGACGATGACATCTACATCTCCTTCGCACCCGGGGAGAAATACGCCCGAAGAGGCTTGAGGCAGATAGAGGACATGATAGGGAGGAGCCGGATAGTTTTCGTCAACGAGCGGGAGATGGGGATGCTCACAGGCATGGGACCTGAGGAAGGCAGCAGAACGCTCCTAGACATAGGCGCAAAGGTGGTCGTCTGCACTATGGGGCGCGAGGGTTCTTTGATAACCACACACAACTCATCGATAAGGGTACCGGCTAGGAAGGCAGTGGTGGTGGACACTACAGGGGCGGGCGACGTGTACGCCGCAGGATTCCTAGCCGGCTACCTGGACGGAGCGACCTTGGAGGTGTGCGGCCGCATCGGGGCTTCAGCCTCGGCCTTGAGCGTCTCCTCGTATGGCCGAGAAGCCTATCCCGATGAGAGGTTCCTGAGAAGGTTCGCCAAGGAGCTGGGCTAGGATGACGTTCACATATTTATGGTGCTGCTCTGCAATGAATGAACGTGAGGTACTGGTAACAGCATTGGGAGGGGGATCGAGCAGGGGGTGTGAAGGATTTGGTCCCTTCGGTCCCCAGCCCCTCTATGCGGCCTATGGAAAAATACACATAAAAGATAGGAATCTCATCAGGCTCGAGAGAGCAGCTGAACAGATATGCCACGGAGGTGGCAGAGAGCTATCGTCGGTTTGTGTGGAGACCGAGGGGTAATAGCATGGACTTTGACGGACTTGAGGAGACCATGACCGGGGGCTGGAGGCAGTTCATCAGTGACAGCGAGGGGCCTATCACCAAGAACGACAACGCCTTCGAACTATGCCGGGACATGATAGAAAACGGTGCAGAACTCTTCCGTACTGTCAGCCAGTATGACGACATTGTATCCAACCTCATCCAGCGTCCGAACTACAAGGCTGGCGACACACTCAAGCTGATCCTTCCCTTCCTGAAGGCCTATGGGGCCACCGACTCCTCCATCCTGGAGTACTCCCGCAGGAACATCGTGACCATACCCGGCGCGAAGAAGACCATGCGCTTCGTCCAGGAGTTCATGACCCCCTTCATCGTGGCCACGTCCTACGAGCACTTCATCAGTGCCCTGTGCGACGCCATCGGGTTCCCTCTCGAGAATACCTACAGCACCGCCCTGGACTTGGACGCTGTCAAGACCGATCCCCGGGAGGGGGAAAGGCTGAAGGCTATCGCCCAGGAGATAGCAAGGATGGACGAGATGAGGGTACCGGAGAACGCCCGGTGCATAGAGGACCTACGGTCCCAGGACCGAGCGACCATCCAGAGGCTCGACGAGATCTTCATGGAGGACCTTATGGAGATGTCGGTCAACCAGCTGCTCATGGACATCAATCCAGTGGGCGGAGAGGAGAAGGCGTCGGCGGTCATGGACATAAGGAGAAGGACGGGCATCGGTCTGGAGGATACCTTGTACATCGGGGACTCCATAACGGACGTGCAGGCCTTCCAGCTGGTCAGAGAAGGGGGAGGGTTGTCCGTCTCCTTCAACGGGAACGAGTACGCCTTAAGGGAGGCGGAGGTAGCGGTCATCTCTGACAATACCATCGTCACCTCCATCCTGGCGGAGGCGTTCCATAAGGCCGGGGTAGAGGGCACCAACGCCCTGGTGGACGATTGGACGATAGAGGGGATCAGGTCCACAGGGCTAATCAACGAGTACCTTCTGCGGGAGCTGGTGAAGGTGTTCCCTGATAAGCTGCCCACCCTCGCACGGGTTACTCCCAAGAACATCAAGGCGCTCACCCGCCAGAGCCTCGCTGAACGCCGTTTGGTGAGGGGCGAGATCATAGGCGGACTGGGCTGATTTATCCTCAGCTCTGGGATGGTCCGAGAGAGGTTAACGGCATTGCTGTGTTGGAGACCAGGATCGTTCACCCTATGCCCCCGTGCGGTCCAGCGCACATAATTGAAAAGCGTTCGCTGGTGTGGATGATGCCTTTCATCCCAGGGCCTTCCTCGGTGCTGAGGCTTCCTTTCGTGTGTACGTCGGCCCGCCTTCGGCCGATGGCATGATCGATGACAGCTTTCGTTCTCAACCGATCCTGGCGAGGCCCGTGTGCCTCCTCACCTCATTGATGTCCAGGACCTCGTCCTCGTGGACCAGGCTGAAACCTGCGAAGTCCTCTATGATCTGGACCATGAGGACCACCTCCGCCCCGTCCAGGTCCACTGTCCCTTTTCGAACGTGTTCGGCCAGCATTCTCACGATGTCCTGACTGGAGCCTCCGCGGTAGCGCCTCTTCTCGACGTCGATCCTCCACCGGTCACCATCCGCAATGCGAGTTCCGAACGTTCTTGCCGCACTGATCATGGCCTCCGGCTCGGAGCTGACCCATTCTTCGATGGGGATCCAACGGCGGGTGTGAAGGAAGACCTCGGGGAACCTCATGGCGAAGGCCCGCAGCCTACGGACCGCCTCCTTGCCATCACCCTTTATCCTGAGCAGCAGCAGCCCGGCTACGCTGGATTCCATCATGTCCTCTAGGATTAGGTCGGCCTGCTGCACGCGCTCTGCGACCTCCTCCTGAGCCCTCATCTTCTCGTTATGATGGAAGGTCACCAGAACATTGTAGTCTTGCATGCGGCACCCGTAATTCATTGGTTCCCAGATTAAATAATCCTATCGTGTTTGGGGCATGTTCGGAATGTGCCCTGGTAAGAAAGAGCTGCTCTATCGCAGAATGGTGCTGGAAGATATCGACGCGGTCCACGGTCTAGTGCAACGGACCATATCGAAGAGCTACAAGGACGTATACTCGGCCAGTGCCTTGGATTTCTTCAGAAGGTATCATGATGTCGGCAGCATAACCAGGAACGTGAATGAGGGCTATTGCATATTGGCGATCTGCGATGGTGTCATAGCTGGCGTGGGGGAGCTTCTGGGGAACAAAATCAGGATGGTCTTCGTGGAGCCTTCCCTTCAGGGCATGGGAATAGGGCAGGGCCTCATGATGAGGCTTCAGGACCAGGCCAGGGATAACGGCCTGGTGGAGCTGGTTCTCGATTCCTCGGTCGTCGCGGTGGGATTCTACCAGCACCTTGGCTACGAGGTTGTTGAAGAGGCATCGCTAGAACTTGCTGGCGGGGGGTCACTGCCTTACTCCATAATGAGGCGCAGGCTCTGATGCTGGGGGCTACCTCAGGTCCATCTCCATTATCTTGTATAGTCCCGCCCCCGATAGTGTGAGGAGGATGGACAGCAAGGTGACCTCCCAGCTGAACTGAGTGAGCATTGCCACGGAGGTCAACGATCCCACCACCGCCGCCAGGACATAAGCCCTGCCTATGCTCTGGCTCCCCCGGGACAGCTGGATCACCGACAAGTTAACTGCCAGGAAGACCATGAATATCGTGAAATTGGATACGTTGGCCGTTAGCTCGATACCGCCCAGGAAGCAGAAGGCCACCGAAGCCAGGGTGGTCAGGGCGATGGCCATCAGGGGTGTGCCCGTGCTTGGCTGGATGCGCGACAGGAGCTTCGGGAGGGCGGAGCGAGTGGACATCCCGTAGGCGATACGGGAGGAGGCTATCAGGATTATCAGCACCGTGTTTGCAGTGGCCACCAGGGCGATAAGGGTCAACAGGGCGAAGGCCTCCTGACCCGAGGCCTGAAGAGCGACGTCAGCGAGCGGGGAGGTGGATGCTGCCAGTTCGTCAAAGGGTACGATGCTGACCACCGAAATGGCTACCAGGACGTAGAGCACCGCGGTGATCGCCAGGGAGAGCATGAGGGCCCGGGGTATGGTCCTCTCGGCGTCCTTGGTCTCATCTCCTATCTTGACAAGGCCCTCGAACCCTATGAAGGCGAAGAATATGATCCCTACAGCGCCCACCACTCCTTCCAGTCCGAAGGGGGACTGGGTGTAGTCCACTGTTCCCAGGTAACCGACGCCGAGGAATATGACGATGAGGATGCCGATCATCTCGACGATCGTCATGATGGCGTTCAGGATCAGTGACTCCTTAATGCCTGCATAATTGACGATGGCCAGGACCACGATGAGAGCGCTTGCCCCTACCGCAACGGGTATGTCGAATATCGAGTACAGATAGCCTCCGAAGCCCTGGGCCACGGTTGCCGCCGATATTATGCTGGATATCAGTACCAGCCAGCCAACGACGAAGGCCCAGAACTTGGACCGGAAGGCGCTCTCCACATAGACATACTCGGCCCCGCTGGAGGGGTAGATGGAGGACAGCTTGGCGTAGCTGAGGCCGCTGAAGGCCGCGATCCCTGCGGCCAAGGCGAAAGACAACCACACCAGGTTCCCCGCTTTTCCGGTAGCCACACCGATGAGGGCGTATATGCCCGCGCCCAGAATTGTGCCCACACCGTAGGCCACTGCCCACCAGAGCCCCACTTCCTTCCTTAGTCCCTCTGCCACGACAGGTAATGGCCGAAGTAGATATGGATATTTGTTGCACGCAGGTTTTATTCGGCCGTTGGTCGCTATTGGTCCCTATGGTCCAAGATCAACCGCCACCACCCGCTCCGTGGCGATTTTGGGGGAACAATGTCAGGAGGGAGGCGGACAGGGAACGCCTGGGCATAGGGGAGAGGCTGGGGAACGTCGTCGGGCTGATCATCATAGCGGCCGTGGCACTGGTGTTCATGGACGTGCAGGCCAAGGACCAGGGGTTCTTCACGCCGGGCTTCGGCACCGCAGAGCAGCTTGCGTTCTATGGCTCACTGCTGTTCGGGATAGTGCCTAGCGTTGTACGTGCGATCGTTGGAAGGAGAAATATCGGGCGGCTCATGGACATAATAAACTCAGCGGTCTTCATCACTGCATGGTCCTACCTGCTGACGGTCTTCCCCTTTGACTTCCCCCGTCTATGGGAATACCTCCCCACTGCACTTGAGGCCATAACATCCTGGATAAGCAACGATCTGGTGAGGCTGGTCATAATCATAGCCATGGTCATCACCGCCATCAGTATGGTGTACAACATCATCATGTACTGGGAGGTTCGCCGGGAGCTTAGGTCGAGGAAAGGGGACGTTGCTCCCTCTGCGTGATCATTGCGGATGAGGGCTAACGTCCGCAGCACTCAGGTCCGCAGGTGACCTCCTTGCTACCGGTCAGGGCAGCCTTGATCATGGCATAGGCACAGCCCACCCCGGAATCGACGGTTATCGCGGCCACGGG
>MVRB01000196.1 GCA_002067635.1 Methanomassiliicoccales archaeon PtaU1.Bin030
ACTGAGATTCAGCAAGGAGGGTTAAGTCGTAACAAGGTATCTGTAGGGGAACCTGCAGATGGATCACCTCCTACGTAATCAACAATAAGCAAGGAGAGGCCCTTGTGCCTTTCTCTGCCCAATTCCTGGTAGGATGCCAAGCACCAAAACAAATTGCATCGAACGTCATTGTCTTGTATTTTATCCTTATTACTTATTGGAGCCGTTCTTAATTAAATCGGTTGATTTTTCCCTAATCTATCGATTTCTACCTTCCTCGATCAATCGGACTATCGCGCTGTGCTGTAATGTCACGATGAAAGGCAGCTCGAAAATGATCGCAATATGCTCGTCGTTCATTTCGTAGGTCAGCATCGACCTCTCCCCATCCGCGATGAGCATCAGTTCGGCCCGATATCTATTATTTCCAGACAAGATGGTCCCCCTGAAGACCTTTGTGTAGGACTTGGCCAATGGGTCCTTGCCTAGAAGAGGTACATTGATCCTCGCAGAACCTAGCACGGCTTGGAACACCTCAGCGTTCTCAGGCACACTGCATAACACGTCTGCCCGCTCAGATATTTTCTTAAGATCGCTCACCAAAGGCCGGAAGACGGACGTACGTGTACATACGACGATTAGCTCATCCTTGACATCTCCGAGGAAAGCTCGTACCTGGTCCCGGATACTCATATCGCCCCTGATGTGCCAAACTGGGAACGTTCTCTGCCGCGCCTTCAGGCTGAGCTCGTTAAGGTCGTCCGAGGCGATTCTTATGGACTCTTCAATATCCTCGCGCAGCAAACGCATCAGTCGATCTGGTGGAATGGCACGATAGTACATCGGCTTACCTTGCCAAACCTCGACATAGCCTTTTGATTCCAGCGAGACAAGAACATCATATACGCGAGGCCTAGGAACGCCGCAGGCCTCGTGGACTTGTCGGGCCGTTGCCTCGCCCAGACCTACCAATCCGGCGTAGACCCGGGCCTCATATCCGGTCATCCCCAAGCGCACCAGCTCCTCGATCGATCTTTCCCGCATTGTAACTACAATAGTTACAACAAATACATTTAAACAACCGTGCCTCGGCCCCTGGGACGTAGCTCGGTCGCTCTCGGAGGAACCGCTGCCGACCTACCAGGAGGCTTGAACGATGAGGTCGAATACTATTTGGCAGGCATCCATAGAAGGCTTGAAGGGACTGTGGCCGAAGCGGATCATTGCGCTGGTGATGGTGACATCCATCATCATCGTTCTTTTTGCCCTGACCTTCGAGAAAGGTCCGACACAGGACATATCTATCGACGTGGTCAACCTGGACGAGTCGATCGAGGACTCCACAGCAGCCTCAGTTGTTGCTACGATGTCCTCTGGTGCGACCGTCCACATCGTGAACAGCTTCGGCCCGTCATATGGGGACGCTGTTCAGAGATCGCTCGATGATCTTAAAGCAGGAAAGGTGGAAGCGGTCATTGTCTTTGGGCCGAACTTCACCTCGGACATTCAAGCATGGATCTTAGCAGCCAGAAGCGGAACGATGATCGCTCCTTCCAGCTTGACGATCTATTCCGACAGGTCCAATCCCATAGCCTCCGCTGCAGTGCAGGCGGATGTGCAGAGGAGCTTGCAGGCGGTCCTGGCAACATCGTACCAGATTTCCTCGCCGGTCAAGGTCGTTCAAGAGATCGTTTATGGGGACGATACGGACATGCGCGACTTCATGGCTCCGGCCATTGCCGGTCTGTTAATCTTCATCCTCACACTGACGCCCAGCCTCATGGCCAAATTGAACGCTGTCGACCGCTGTGCAGGGCGTTATAGCATCGGCGAAAGATTGCTGGCGCAATGTCTCTCTGCTTTCTGTATAGGCATTGTACTGTCCGCCACCATCATGTTGGTCCTATGCGCTTTCGGAATTCGTATGGTCGGGGACCTGTCGGTCTCCATCATTCTGCTCTCGTCGCTAGCTATGGCGAGTGCGGCGCTCGGTCAGCTGATCGCATCCTTCGCCAGAGGGCATAGGGAGGCGATGATGGTCGTTTTCCCTCTGATTTTGTACCCTGCCATCCTTCTAAGCGGGATCGTTCTTCCCTTAACATCCATCCCGGACTATCTCCTGCCGATATCATACCTGTTCCCTTTGACCTACTCGATCGAAGGTGTGCGCCTGTCGATGTTGAACGGTTTCGGATGGGATGTATGCTGGGTGCAAGCGGCGGCACTGTTGGTATACACCATGGTCTGTATGACCATCGCCTGGTGGGCTGAGCGCCGCAGCATCGATGATCATGCAGCATCGCCTGACGATGGGGACATTTCAGAGGGGAGGGCTGATCGTGCCCCGTAGTGAGAATTCCCTCTTGTCCTTCCGACACAGAACCTGGACCGCCTGGCGCCCCGAGGCTATGCAAGTGGGACGCTGGCCCCAAGCATCGACCTCTGCCCGACCATGTAGAAGTTGTCCAGGCCAGGGAGGGTCCGCGGAATGATCTTTAGCATCTGGTCAGGTGGGGGGAACTAGCTCATGATGGACCCCTGACGATCACCGGGGAAGCGCCGATATGTGTAAGGGGTGGATACGTCGACCACCTCTGCCGATCAGGATGCGCCTGGTTACTGTGATTCCACCATCCTGAGCGCATCCTGGGCGAGTCTGGTCTTGGAAGCATCGTAGGCCTTCCGGTCCTTCCTCAGCTCATTCCAACACTCCTTGTGCCCATCGATCAGCACCTGGACGAGGGTCTTACCGGACAGGGCGAGCGCCGTCCCGTAGTTAAGTATCCTTATGGATGCATATTGTCCAAAGAACCGCGCAGCGCCGAGCGTGGAACGTTATTCATTCTCTGGGAGTTCCGTTCCCTGGCCGTCCCTTTCGGAAGTGCTAAATACGCCCAATCTTTATTGACCAATCCCATGGAGACGATGAAATATATTTTCGTCACCGGTGGGGTCATATCTGGTCTGGGGAAGGGTATCACCGCCTCCTCGATCGGTCGCCTTTTGAAAGCAAGGGGTCTTGACGTCACGGGCATAAAGATCGATCCTTACTTGAACATCGACGCTGGAACCATGAACCCGTTCGAGCACGGGGAGGTCTTCGTCCTCGATGACGGCGGGGAGGTGGACCTGGACCTGGGCAACTACGAGCGGTTCCTGGACATAAGCCTGGGGAGCGAGCACAACATCACCACTGGCAAGGTCTACCGTGCTGTCATCGAGAAGGAGCGGGCGGGAGAGTACCTGGGCAAGACCGTGCAGATCATCCCTCACATCACCAACGAGATAAAGCACCGTATCAAGAAGGTGGCGGAGGCCTCCGGGGCGGACGTGTGCATCGTGGAGCTGGGAGGCACTGTCGGGGACATCGAGAGCATGCCCTTCCTAGAGGCGGTCCGCCAGATGAACACTGAGATGGGGAGGGGGCAGAACTGCCTCTTCGTCCACACGACATTAGTACCCATGCTGGGAACCGTCGGCGAGCAGAAGACAAAACCCACGCAGCACTCCGTCAAGGAGCTGCGCTCCATCGGTATCCAGCCTGACGTGATCGTTGCCAGAGCCGCGGAGCCTCTGGAGTACTCCATAAAGCGCAAGATCTCCCTGTTCTGCGATGTGCCCTTGGAGGCGGTGGTTTCGGCCGCGGACGCCAAATCCATCTATGAGATCCCCATAGTCCTGGAGGAGCAGGGCCTCACCGACTTCATCCTTCGCCGGCTAGGAATGGACAGGCCCAAGAAGGACCTGAGCCAGTGGAGGGAATTTCTTGACCGCATCCTCTATCCTTCGAACACC
>MVRB01000197.1 GCA_002067635.1 Methanomassiliicoccales archaeon PtaU1.Bin030
TCTCCGGGTACCACCGCAATTTTGTGCATGCAATTTCCTCTGAAATATGACCCTCAATGTCCAGCTCCTATAATTCTCTAGTGGGCCGATCGCACCGCTCGGTGGCGGTCCCGCGATATCAGGGCCCCCTTGATCACGTTTCACGTATGATCCTTCAAGCCTTACGCTGAGTGGACGGGGGTTGATACTGGGATGGCGCCCTCATGAGGAAGGGCGGCTAGCTGCTCTCGTGATTCCGTCGCCGGTCCATTTAGACATGGAGACCGGTTTTTCGGGCGACACGTGTCATCGGCGGGCGTGGGGGTCGCCGACCCCATGAGCGTTCTCGCCCCAGCTGCATGGACCTCAGAGCCTGCGGATCTCCGCGGCCACCGCGTCACCGACCTCATGGGTCTTGGCACTCCCGCCAAGGTCCTGGGTATAGATACCCTTGTCCAAGGTAGCTCGCACCGCCTTCGTCACGATGTCCCCGAGGTCCCTGCGACCAAGATTGTCCAGCATCATCTTTCCCGCCAGGATCGTGGCCAATGGATTGATCTGGTCCAAGCCCTTGTACTTCGGCGCGCTGCCGTGGACCGGCTCGAACATGGAGATGCCATGGGGGTTTATGTTGCCACCAGGCGCCAGGCCCAGTCCTCCCGTCACCTCTGCAAGGAGGTCCGTGAGAATGTCACCGAACATGTTGGGAGTGGCCACTATCCTGAACTTGTCCGGGTTCTTGACCAAGGCCATGGACATGGCGTCCACGAACATGAAGCCGAATCCCATGTCGGCCTGGCGGCACTTCTCCGTCCAGACGTCCCTCCACATGCCGTATATGTCGCTGCAGACGTTGGCCTTGTCTATGATGGTTATGTAGTTCTCACCGACCATCTTCGTGTAGTCGATCACGAAGTCCGCGAAGCGTTCGGTGTTCTTCCTGGAAAGAAGGCCCACCTGGTACGCATACTCGTCCTCGACGCTGGAGGAGGCCTTGACGTCGATGCTCATGTGGTAGAGCTGCCTGTCAATATCGAGCGTCTTCGAGCCCACCTTATCCTTGAACCTTCCACCAACTCCCACATAGAAGTCCTCGGTGTTCTCCCGGAACACATCGATGTTGAAGTCCACATCCCTCTTCAGTCTCCCGAACGGCTTCCACAGGGGGGCCGGACGGTGATTGATGTACTGGTCGAAGGTGAAGCGCAGGGCCAGGAGGATACCTTTCTCCAGGACTCCCGGTTTGACCCGATCGTCCCCGGTCGCGCCCAGGTATATGGAGTCGAACCTCCTAAGCCCCTCAACGTCCTCTGAGGTTAGGAGCTTGCCCGTGCTCAGATAGCGTTCCGCATCGATCTGGAACTCTTGAAAATCGAACTGGATGGAGTGGTTCTCGGCCAGTGCGTTCAAGACCTTCAATCCTTCACTGATCACCTCGGGTCCGATCCCGTCGCCCGGTATCACGGCTATTTTATGCATCTCTTCTCCTCCCTTATCTTGGCCATCAGCCCCCCTCTCTCCATCAGGTCCTTGATGAACGGAGGGAACGGGGCGAAGCGCCACTCCATCCCTTTGGTCTCATTCACGATCCTACCGTTCTGAACATCGATAGCGAGTATATCTCCCTCATCGGCCTCCATCTTGCACTCTATCGGCAGCATACCTACGTTGATGGAGTTACGATAGAATATTCGAGCAAAGGATTCTGCGACCACGCAGGTGATCCCTGCCTGTTTGATGGCACGGGGCGCATGCTCCCTCGAGGACCCGCAGCCAAAGTTCTTGCCGGCCACGATGATGTCTCCCTTGCTCACGCTCTTGGACATCTCCGGACGGACCCTCTCGAACAGGAAATCGCCCAGGCAGTTGTTGTTCTGGCTGATGAGCCTTTCCGCGGGTATGATCTGGTCGGTGTCCACATGGTCATGGAAGCGCCATACCTTGCCCCTGATCTCGTTCAAAGTATCGCCTCCGGTGCCACGATCCTTCCGGCCACCGCGCTCGCCGCCACCACCGCTGGCCCGGCGAGGTACACCTCTGAATCCTTGTGCCCCATGCGGCCGATGAAGTTGCGGTTGGTGGACGACACACACCTCTCTCCTTTGGCGAGAACTCCCATATGCCCTCCCAGGCAGGCCGCGCAGGTGGGTCCGGAGACGAAGGCCCCCGACCGCACGAACTCGGCCAGCAGACCTTCCTCCATGGCCTGCTGGTACACCTGCGTCGAGGCAGGGACGACCACCATGCGCACGTCCCGATGCACCTTCTTGCCCTTCATGATCCGGGCAGCAGTGCGGAGGTCCTCGATGCGTCCATTGGTGCACGAGCCCAGGAATGCCTGGTCGATGACCACGTCAACCTCTGCGGCCGGCTTGCCGTTGCTGGGAAGATGGGGGAGGGCGACCATGTAATCGAGATCGCCTAGATCATATTCCAGCGTTCGGCCGTACACCGCCCCAGGATCAGGCGCCACTGGTGTATACTCGCCTCGGACCCGACCCTGAATGTAGGAGACGGTATTCTCATCGCACGGGAAGATACCCGCTTTTCCCCCGGCCTCGATGGCCATGTTGCTCACCGTGAGGCGGTCGGAGACAGGGACGTTGGCCACTCCGGCGCCGGAGAACTCGAAGGCCTTGTAGTTCGCTCCGTCTACGCCGATGTCGGTGATGATCTTGATTATCAGGTCCTTGCCTGACACGAGGCCGCGGAAATTCCCGCCTAGGCGGACGTCGATGGCCTCAGGCACCTTGAACCACAGGCGGCCCTCGGCGAAGACGGCGGCCGCCTCGGTGCTGCCGATGCCTGTGGAGAAGGCGTTGATGCCCCCGTAGGTGCAGGTGTGCGAGTCGGCCCCCACGATGAGCCGGCCTGGTGCGGCGAACCCCTCGTCCACCATGACCTGGTGGCACACCCCGCCCCTGCCGACCTCGAAGTAGTGGGGAAGGGAGTACTTCTGGACGAAGCGTCTCATCTCCGCGGCCTGCTCGGCGGAGGCGACGTCCTTGTTGGGAACGAAATGATCGGGTATGAGCACGATCTTGTCCTTCTTCGGCTCGCATTCCAGGGTCTCGAATTCCTGGAACGCCAGTGGGGCCGTCACGTCGTTGGCCATTACGTAGTCAATCTCCGCCTCTACGATCTGGCCTGCATGGGCCTCCACCCCGGAGTGGGCGGACATTATCTTTTCGGATATGGTCTTTGATCCTGACATGCGAATTCTCCTTCAACGGCTGAACAGGCGGTCCAGAGCCTCCATCGTCGAGTCCACGCTGGTCTGCACGATGTCCGTACCCACGGCCTTGCCGATGGACATGGTCTTCTTCCCGCCGTTCCTTGCCACCCTGACGGTCACCTCGCAGAGGGAATCGCTTCCCCCGGTGATGGCGCTGAGGCGATATTCCTCTAGGGATATGTCATTACCCATTACCGCCTTGATGGCGTTGATGGCCGCGTCCACAGGCCCGATGCCGATGGCGGTGCCAGTCTTCTTTTCCCCGCGGACATCGATGGACACCACCGCCGTGGGCGTGGTGTTCATCCCGGTGAACACCGCGAACTCCTTGAGCTTGACATGGTTGACCTCCCTCTTGCCCACGATATGCGAGGCCAGCGCCACCAGCTCGGCATCGTCGACTTCCTTGCCCCCATCGGCGAGCTTCTTCACCTTCTCCACTATCTGGGCGACCTGCTCGTCGCTTATCTCCATGCCATACTCGCGGAGCTTCTCCTTCACGGAGTGGGCGCCGGTGTGCTTCCCGATGACGATGCTCCTCTGCACCCCCACCATCTCTGGCCCGAAGGCTTCGTAGGTGGAAGGATCGCCCAGGACCCCGTGGACGTGTATCCCAGACTCATGGGCGAAGGCGTTGTTGCCGATGATGGCTTTGTTGCCCGGGATGGCATAACCGGTGAGGCGGCTGACAAGCTTGGAGGTGGGGCCGATCTTGCGGGTGTCGATGGACATCTCCGTACCGTAGAAGGCCATCAGCGCGAGGACCGCCTCCTCCAGGGCGGCGTTCCCCGCCCTCTCTCCCAGGCCGTTCACCGTTACATGCATCTGCTGCGCACCCTGCCGGACTGCAGCGATGGAGTTAGCTACGGCCAGGCCGAAATCGTCGTGGCAGTGCACAGATATGGGGACCTTGGTCACGGTCATGAGCTCCTTTATCAGGTACTCCATGGCCGAAGGCGATATCGTACCTACGGTGTCCGGTACGTTGATCTTGTCCACTCCCGCCTCCTGAACGGCCACGTGCATCTCCTTTAGGAATTCCAAGTCGGTCCGGGTGGCATCCTCGCACGAGAACTCCACCGTGAGGCCTCGTGATTTGGCGTACTCGATCGACCCCACCGCTCGCGCCATCACCTCGGGACGGGTCATCTTCAGCTTGTGCTTGAGGTGTATGTCTGATGTGGCGATGAACGTGTGGACGTAGTCCAGGCCACAGTCCGCGGCCACGTCGATGTCCCGCTTCACGCATCTCGCCAGTCCGCATATGCGCGACCGCAGTCCGAGCTTGGCGATCTTCCCTACGGCCTCCTGCTCTCCTACCGAGGCCGCGGGGAAACCAGCCTCGATCACATCTACCCCCAGCTCGTCCAGGGCCTGCGCTATGACTATCTTGTCCTCTGCCGAGAGCGCTATGCCAGGGGTCTGCTCTCCATCGCGGAGGGTGGTGTCGAACACCATTACCCTCGACGGCAGGGTATCGACCTTGACCATATCGTTGAACTGGCTGGTGTACACTCTCTTTCGGTCCAGCGGGGGACGGAGGGCTCTAGTTTGGACTGCAGCACTTTGGTCGACCATAGTAATCGCCTCAGGTTGCCCAGGATTCAGCAATGCAACTAGTACTCACGCAAAATCAATGCCAGTTTGGTGGCGATGATGCACATTGCTTCGGGCCTCGTAATTGGCAATTATCGGAACCCCATATCGGTATATAATCTTTAGTTTCTCTAATGAATGGAGACAGGGAGAAGGAATTCGGCCTTTGTGACATTTCTGAACGGTCCCGTAGATCGCCCTTCTGAGAACCGATGGTGTGGGCGCATCGGTTCACAGTGCCGTCCTATAGCGGGCCAGTAGGCGATGGTATTGTCTGAATTATTAATAACAGACAGATGCCTTGGATCATTGAATGAACGCTTTGGTCTTCGGTCCTGTTCCCTCACGCCGGTTCGGTAGCTCCCTGGGCGTGAATCCTGTCCCCTTCAAGACATGCAATTACTCATGTGTCTACTGCCAGTTAGGGAGAACAAGACCCCTGCGAACGGAAAGGCGAGAGTATCTTCCTACATCACGGGTTGTCGAAGAGATACGCTCTGCCCTTGAATCCAAAAGGAGTAAAGTGGACTTCGTGACCTTCATGGGTGAGGGGGAGCCGACCCAGGCCTCCAACCTGGGAGATATGGTGAGGAGGACCGGTGAGTTCTGGGAAGGGGGCATCTCTCTGATCACCCATGGCTCCATGTTCTCCCTACCAGACGTCAGAGAGGACGCCATGGGGTTCGATGTCATCTCACCTACGGTCTCAGCAGGGGATGAGATCACATTTCGAAGATTGCACCGCCCCAATCGTCTGTTCACGTTCCGTAGGACGCTGGATGGCCTTATCAATCTCCGAGGGTCCTTCCATGGCGAGATCTGGGCGGAGGCCATGCTTGTGCGTGGCATCAATGATTCCCAAGAGTCCCTTGACAATATCCGAGAGGCGATACGAACCATCGGTGCGGACCGCACTTACATCACCGTCCCTACACGCCCTCCAGCTGACAGTGGCATCTCCTCTCCGCAACCGGATGTCCTGAGACGGGCACTTGATTCATTACCCGGTGCCGTGGACATGACCGCCCCGGAGGCCGGCGAGTTCGAGGCCTGCTCCCAGGATCCAGTAGCCCATTTACTGG
>MVRB01000198.1 GCA_002067635.1 Methanomassiliicoccales archaeon PtaU1.Bin030
TAACTTGTACGGGGGGATGTTCCTGAGGAAGCTGGACAGGGATGTCCCGGACTGGAGGGACGCGGTGGCGGAAGGAAGCTACGCTCCGGTCGGGCGCTGGCTGGCGGAGAACGTCCACTCGCGGGGCAACCTCTATGACCCCGCAGACCTGATCAAGGTCGTGACCGGGGAGGATTTGAGCATAAAGCCTTTCCTAGACTATCTCAAGACGAAGGTGAAGATGGTCTACGGACCTTGATGGTGCACATTGCTCCGAAGGCCGGAATAATGTAATCACAGGGCGGATGATTAATAATCCTACCACCATCCCCCTACCCGATGAACGAGCAGGGTCCGGCCTGTGTTGAGGAACGTATCGACACCACCCTGCAGATCTCCCGAGATGCCATGATATCGCGGCACAACGAGATGCTGAGGAGCATAACCTCGTCGGTGTCGAGGTCGGCGATCTACTCTGGTCGCGTCAAGGAGATATCGTCCCTGGAAGATCTCTCCGGCCTGCCTCTGACATCGTACCAGGACATCGATGCTGCCGTTGAGAGGCTTGGCCAGGAAAAGTGCCTTCTCCAGACCCCGGACCATATCTTCCAAACCTCCGGCAGCACGGGGAGCCCTAAGCGCATGTACTACAGCAAAGGCGACGCGCTGCGCATGGCCACGGACTTCGCGGTCATCTGCCGGAGCGTGGGGGTCCGCAAAGAGGATACGGGGTGGAACCTGGGAGGGGCACGGCCCAACGTGTCTGGTGCCCTATTGGAGGAGACCTCGGAGCTGCTCGACCTACAGGTGCTCCACACCCTTCTCACCCGGGAGTCCGACCTCATGCCGGCGATGCGGAAGGCGTCCCGGTTGGACCGGATCGATGTTGTGGCCAGCGCCGCACTGGTCCTTTACTTCATCTCCCGGTCCGTAAGGGAGCCGGATTTCCTGCAGAGCACGGTCAGGGATAAGCTCAAACGGGACAAGCATCTGCCGTCGTTGCTCGCCTCCGTGGTCGCCCGCCTGTACATAAAGAACGTGAACCCCCAGAGGCTGGGAAAGATGCTGGCCAAGACCCGCCTGGCCCTCACCTACGCAGAGCCCATCACCGGCTACTACTCAGATTATCGCGGGGCTATGCCGGAAGCTCGGTTCGTGGACGTCCTGGGAAGCACGGAGAACCCCGTTCTCGCTGCCCAGATGGAGCTTGGGAACAAAGGATTGAGCCTGTTCTTGAACGCGGTCATCCCTGAACTGGCCGACCCCATGGAGGTGGCTAACGCCAAGCAGGACGGGAAACAGGTGAAAGGCGTTCCCTGGACCGAGTGGCAGAAGGGGATGCAGGGCGAGCTCCTGGTGACCAGACCCGGGGACTGCCTGCCCCTCATCCGTTATCCCACAGGCGATATGGTGGAGGTGATCGATCCCGCTCACAAGGTATCCTTGGGTGATGATGGGAAGTCAGCGGTCCTTCCCCTGATAAAGGTCCTGGGCCGCTCTGTGGACGTGCTCGATTTCGAGGTCGAGGACGAGATGGGGTGCTTCCTGGGGAACAAGATATATACCCATAACATCCACGAGGCCCTGCAGCGGTCCCGCAACATCAGGTGGTGGGAGCTGTACAACATCAAGGGAAGCCCCGGACGGCTGTGCTTCCTGATAATCCCCGAGAACGACGTGACCGACGTCGAGCGGTTCAAGAAGGACGTGCTGGGTCATTTGCTCAAGGAGTGCGATGACCCCCACCACACGCTGGAGATCGGGATCGAGCTGGGACGCCTGGACCTCCTCGTCACCAAGGCCGCCGCCTATGCCGCTGTGCAGAGGGAGATCGACAAACGTGCCCGCGAGGGTCGGGCCCTCGGTCAGCTGAAGCCCAAGCGCATACGCACGGTCGACGGAGAGGAGGCCTTCCAGGAGGCCATCGCCGAGAAGATGCAGCAGTGACATGATTATTCAGTCCAGGGTGGATGCTGAGGGCGTTTGGGAGCGTGGGCTAAAAATGGTCCCGCTCCCCGACCCCTCTCTGTTCATATATGTTTAGGTCGGTTCGCTACGAACGATGAAAGACCGCTCCATCGCAGGACTTCTGCTATTTCTTCTGCCCTCTCTGTTCCTGACCGCTCTGATGTGGGGAGAGTCCATGGCCCCTGAATACTCCGTTAGGGAAAACGCCATCAGCGACCTGGGCATAATTAGCGAGACCGCCGCTCTCTTCACCCTGACCTTGGGGGCTGTCGGAGCCTTGAGCATCATCGGAGGTTACTTCCTGTACCGAGAAGAAGGCAGAAAGGGGCGGTTCCTTCTCCATTTCCTCGCCGGAGTAGGTGCCATCGGCGCCGGGGTGATATCCCTGAACGATCCGTCGGGGCTCCACGGGCTGTTCGCTCTCATGGCCTTCCTGTTCTTCAGCCTCCTACCTCTGGCCGCAATGAGGGACGTGGAAGGGCCGCTGAGGGCCATAGCTGTGGTTACCGGGACATTGGGGATCATCTTCTTGGTGGCGATGTTCGTCAGCGATGCGGGGTTGATCGACCTTTTCGGGCCTATCGGACATGGGGGCCTAGAGCGGATGATCGCCTACCCACCGATGATATGGTTGTTCGCCTACGGCAGCGTGCTCATGAGCACCTCTAGGAAGACCGACGCGGAGGCTCCTCCCGCTTGATCTCATTTCATAGTTAATTTGAGAAGGGGGCTGCACGGCGCTGCCCATGACCATGTTTAAATCGGACCCTACCATTAGCGGTGACATGCCAGGGGCCAAGAAGAAAGTCCAACCTTCCACGTTCCTCAGGACTGCCATGACCTTGTTCACGGAGAAAGGCTTCTCCCAGGTCACCATGGCCCAGGTCGCCAAGGCCTCGGGCGTCACCGTGGCAGAGCTGAGGTCGCATTATGAGACCAAGGAGGAGCTGTTAATAGCTGCCTTCCGCACTGGCCACAGGAGGATGGAGGAGCGGCTGCGCACCATCATCAGCGGTGACCTCGACGCCCATATCGGCCAGATGTTCGATGCCTGCCTTGATGGGCTCATGCCCTTCGGGCCGGAGATACACCTCAACCTTCTGCTCCAGGCCACTAAGGATAGGACGCTCATGGAGATCGTGAGGCGTACCTCCCGGAACGTTAACTTCGCCATCAAGGCCTACCTCGCACAGATGGTGTCCCTGAGCATCATCGATGAGGTCAAGGAGGTGGAGAAGGTCAATGAGGAGCTGGTGACCTCTCTGGTGGAGAATGTCGCCGGGGTGATGGAGGGAAAGGACCTGGCCGAGATAAAGAAGGCCTGGATATCTCACGGAAAAAAGATGCTGAGCCCCTCGTCCAAGACCACGGTCTCTCCGCTGAAATGATGTCTTGCCCCCCTGGCCCGGTAGCCTAAATCGTGTGAGTCGAAAATAAGGCCGGCCGTGGCCGGTAAAAAAGAGGGGTTTAGGCGCTCTCAGATCATCTTTTTGCCCGCGTCGTAAGTGGGGCTCTGGTTCCAGACCTCTTCGACCTTCAGCAGCCACAGGCCCTTGAGGTCGAACTTCATCTTCTTGAAGGCCTCTGACATCTGGTCGAAGACCGGCCCCGAGGTCAGGCGGTCCTTTACTGACGCCTTTACCTCGTACGACTTGAAGCCCTTGGACACCAGGATTGAAACCTTCGTGCCCTTATCTTTTGCCAGCGTCAGGTTCTCGCTGGTCTTCTTCATGAAGATCTCGCCGATGAATATGGTCTCAGGATCGATGGCCCCGGACCCTCCGACGTTGATGAGATGAACGTTCCCGTTTGCTGCTGCCGTTCCCAATACCTTGGCCGCGGTCTGCTCGTTCATCAGACCGAAGACTTCCTCGGGTAATGCTACCATTTTTTCACCGACGCTTGAATGACATCACAATACTTTAATATTCTGAAATAATACTTTTCTATTCAAACGACATGACCGAAGAGCAGATGCTTCAAGAGATCCGCTCCCTGAGGAGCGAGATGGACATGCTGGGGGACCAAATGCTCAGCATACGGTATGAGGACATCAGATGCGTCTTCATTGAGCAGATGAGGTTGGCCATGGGGGAGGAGGGGAGGAGGTCCTTCCGCAGCGAAGCGACGCACCTCCGCAGCTCTTCGGTTTGCCAGAACAAGGACCGGTGCCTCTCCTTATTGAGCGATGGCATGGAGTCGGCCGCGGACAGGTTCATAGCTGGTGATGCCCAGGGGGCTGAAAGGATGATCGATGAGCTGGAGAGGATGGCCTCCGGTGAGCGCTCTCCATGCATGGACGGTACCTGCTCCAAGGAGGCGGTGGAGACACTGCATCGGGTCAAAACCATCCTTTCCATCTACCAGAACCTCGCGGAACGCCTGGGTCACCGCGTGGCGGATGGTATCCCACCAAGACCTTCTCCCGAGGTCTCTGCGGAAGATGCGGGAGCGGTACTGGCCCCCCTGGCCAACGCATGGAGAATCAAGGTGCTGAGGGTCCTGCGTTCCGGTGAGCGTAGCCTGACCGATCTTGGTAGGTCTGTGAGCCTCCGCACAGGACATCTTCAGTTCCATCTCCGAGCCCTCATCGAAGCAGGGTACGTCAAGGCGGACCGCCGCAGGCACCTCTACAGTATAACGGCCCGCGGAAGCACAGCCTTGCGGGGAGCCGAGGACCTTGCATCCCAACTACGGCTGAGTGCTGGGGTGTCCGAACCTTCGGCGGGCAACGAATAAAGGTGTTCATTCGTCCCTCCAATCATCATCACAGAAAAGCTTCATTACCTCGCGTGAAGTTATTAACGGGGTAAAGGTGAGCTGAATGGCCGGAACAGTTCAGGCAAATGAGGGCAGACCGTGCAGGATAGCGTTCGCATCGGAGGGCAGGACGCTGGAGGATAGGATATCCAACTCTTTGGCTGGGGCCCCTTACTTCGTGATAGCAGAGGGAAGCCCCGATAAACTCTCGGTCGTCGAGAACAGCGCCAAGGGTCTCGGGTCGGGAGCGGGAGAGGAGGCCGCGAGGATCCTCCTGAAGCAGAGGATCACCATCCTTGTTACTGGTAACATCGGTCCGGCCGCGGCACGAGTGCTACAGGACGGCAACGTGATCGTCCATGCGGGCTGCTCGGGCAAGATCAGCGAAGCGGTACAGAAATGCCTGTCCGGCAAGCTCGTCGAGACCAAGGGCGCGAGCTACTCGGGGTGCTTGGAGAGCCCGGGAACCGCGAAGGCCAGGCAGTAATCCTCAGCGCTGGAACTGGCATATCAGGTTAGCGCGGGCCGCGTTGGGCTTGGCAGTACGTCGCCTATCAGTCGTTCTGGACGCTGATCCTATCGGGTGAGGTCACTTTCAGCGAGCCTTCGCGGAGCTGCTCGAGGACGTTGCGGACGCTACCATCGGCACCAGACAAGACCCTGATACCAAGTTCCTGGCACTGCATCGCGGCCTTGGCGCCGAGATGGGATACTATCACTGTGTCTGCTCCTATTCCCTTAAGCAGTTCCGGGGGGCTGAGCGTCCCGCCCATGTGGTCGCTGGTATTGTCGATCACCGTCAGGTGCCCGGTCTCCAGGTTGGCAATGGTGTACGTGGGCGCCTTCCCGAAGTGCTCGAACAGCCTATCCTCCAGACCCTTATTGCCCTGCGTCGGTATGGCTACAACGATCATTATTACACCTCATCCCGATGAGAGCGGCCTGCTGCAGGCGCATGCATCGGCAATATGAATACTACGTCAGTAATGGGTATTAGAATTGCTCCGGAAATGTTCGGCCTACCTGTTCTCAAGGTAGTCCTCGATTATCGCCTTCTCCGCCCTCTTCAGGATCTCCCCCAGCGTGGACGGGCGCACCTTCATCTTCTTGGCCAGCCCATCCAGATAGATCCGCTTGGGCATTTCGTAGTACCCCTCGTTGACAGCTGTTCGGAGAACCTCCTCCTGCCGTTTGGTAAGCAGATTGGACTCGCGTATCGACCTCACCCACTCCACCTCCGTCTCGCACCCGGCATCCCTCAGGGACCTGACCAGGGAGAGGAGCGAGCCCTCCATACCGGTGACCAGCTTCCATCGCACCCTCCCCCCGCCCATGCTGCACGCGGACATCAGGAAGCAGTCCGAGGCCGCCAGGGCCTGGCTTGCGCAGCAGCTGCGGTTGATCACCGAGGCGGAGATGCGGCCGTCCTCAGTGCGGGAAATCTCCACCCTCTCCACCGACGGATGGGCTCTTATCTTCTCTATCAGGCCGGCATTGTCCATATCGTCGTCGAACTCGATCAGGCCGCGGCCACCCTTGCTGCCATAGGGGAGGCAGGTGCGGAACTGGACTCTCTTTTCCCCGGTTGTGCACAGCGTAGTGACCCAGGTGTCCGGAGGTCGGACGACGATCGATGCTTCCATCATGATAACGGAATGGAGGTACACCTTTTCAAACATGGACCATGTTGTAGCTGGAAAGGAGAGGGTTAGCGAGCGATCTTTCG
This sequence comes from Methanomassiliicoccales archaeon PtaU1.Bin030, assembly GCA_002067635.1. Lineage (GTDB taxonomy): Archaea > Thermoplasmatota > Thermoplasmata > Methanomassiliicoccales > Methanomassiliicoccaceae > UBA6. Next base: position 6,434 of record MVRB01000198.1, read on the forward strand.
TTCAATGGATCATACCATGCCGTGGTCGAGCCTGCTTTTGAACCCCTCGGAGAACCTCCGGTAGCTCTTCCACGTCAGATACAGCATAAGGAGCCAGGTGCTGATGATGAGGATCAGTCCTAGATAGTGAGCTCCACCGATCGCGGCAAGCAGGGGGAGGAAGAGGAGCGCTAGTGTGACCATCAAGAACCCATACCCGAAGTTGCGGACCATCCTGTAGCGGGGAGTTCCCTCGCGATGATCGCCGTTCGCCCAACCTGGGCCTCCTCCGGTTATCGCATCGGCCATCCGCCCTATGCCCAGGAGGGCATTGAGAACCACCGGTGTGATCAGCAATAGTATGGTGGTGAACGTGAGAAGCATGGGCAGGACATCACCGTCCAAAACGGACAGGAAGCCGTCGCCCTCCTCTGCCAGGATATTGATGACCAGCATCAACGAGATCATAACAACGAGGTCGACCGCGATGAGAAGCATCTCCATCCGGGCCCTCCTGCGGGTCTCGGGAGCGGCATCGAAGCGGTCGCACACGTCCCCCTTGAACATGCTGACGCGGTGAAAGCTGTTTGACAGCGGGGCCGGGATCAGCTTGTCGAACAGGTCGTAGATGCGCAGGGAGTTCTTTGACAATACCGGCATGACGATCATGGTTATCAGGGCTGCGCCGATGATCACCGAGTAGAACTGCCTGTCCACCTGACCCGCTTCCACGGCCAGCTGGGTGATTATGAACGCGAACTCTCCCATGGCCACCAGGCTAACCGCCACCTGGAAGCTGGAGCGCATCTTCATGTTGTTGATGTAGCAGGCCACGCTGACGCTGATGACCTTGCCGATGATGAACATGAGGGCGATGGCCAGGGCCATCGGCAATCCGCCAATGATGAGGGCAGGATCTATCTGGAGGCCTATGGAGATGAAGAACACTGCCATGAATAGCTCCTTCATAGGCTCCACCTTGGACTTGATGATACTGACGTATGAGGACTGGGAGACGATCAGTCCCATGACGAAGGCCCCTATGGCGATGGACAGCCCGATGCTGCTGGAGATGAGGGCCGAGGTGAAGCATAGGGCGACGGCGAAAAGGAGGAGTATCTCCCCTGAGTACCTGCTCCCGACCCAGTCCAGGAGCTTGGGTATGCACAGGGCTCCAAGGACGATGATGATGGAGACGAAGAGGACGATGAGCGCCACCATCCCGATGGTGGACTGTATGGTGGGGGACTCCCCGTTGAGCAGGGGTGCGGCCAGGGTGAGGATGATCACCTGCCCTATGTCCTCCAGTACGGTGATCCCCACGGCGGCCTTGGCCACCTGCGTGCCCATCATCTTCAGGCTGTGGAGCACCCCCACCACCACGGCGGTGCTGGTGCCGGATATGATGGCTCCCAGGAATATGGAGGTCACCGGACCGAGGCCCAGCATCATGCCCACCAAGTAGCCGACCATGACCATCATGGTCATCTCCATAGTGACCACGATGATGGTGAAGGAGCCTATCCTTCTCATCTCCCTGAGGTTCAGCTCCATCCCTATGTAGAACATCAGGAGCACGATGCCCAGGTTCGAGAGGAAGAACACGGTGGAGTACTGCACTGTGACCTCAGGGAGCATGGTGGGTCCAAGGACAATGCCGGCCACCAGATAGCCGATTATGGTGGGCATCTTCAGCTTGACCAGGACTATGGAGCATATGCCCGCCACCGCCGTGAGGAAGGTGATGTCAAGTAGTAATCTGGTCTCCGCTTCCATCGATTACCCCAGCTTCTCCATCATCTTCCCCTTCCACTCTGCCGGCCCCTGAGAAGGATGGAACAGACCTCCAGGTTCCCACCAGGAACTGTTAGACGACAGGTCCAGGACCGTTCTAGCCTTCCGAGAATTACTATAAAATCATTTTAATTAAAATAGGTTTCGGGATGGCTAGCGACCGTCGATGGGCGGCGGAGGAGGCGTTCGATCGATGATCTCCCTCAAGGTGATGAGGACTGGAGGCAGGGGACTCGTGCACACGGTACTCCAATGAAGCTGCGTTCGTTCTAAATAAGGCCCGACCCATGGCAGGTATAGAGGTGCGGCAATGCAAGAGGAGCTCTATCGCGCGATCTTTGAGCGCCGGTCCGTACGCAAGTTCGAGGACGTGGAATTGAAGGAGGGGGTCCTGGCCAGGTTGAGAAAGTTCACCTCCGAGGTGAGGCCCCTGTTCCCCGAGATACGCACGGACTTCAGGGTGGTGGGGCCCGAGGATGTGAAAGGCCTGTTCAAGGTCAAGGCCCCCCACTATATGGTAGCGTTCTCCGAGAGGAAGGACGGGGACGCCGCCAACGCGGGGTTCATGCTGCAGCAGGTGGACCTCCACCTGGTGTCCATCGGTCTGGGTTCCTGCTGGCAGGGTGGGCCCCGACTGACACGTAGCTCGCGAGAAGGGTCCGAGCTGGACCCGGTCATCCTCCTGGCCTTCGGCATACCTCTGAGGGACGAGAGGAGGAGGGTCGTGTCCGATTTCGACCGCCGGCCGCTCTCGGAGATAACCGAGATCAGCGGCCACGACGACATCCTCGAGGCGGCGAGGCTGGCGCCATCAGCGATGAACAGGCAGCCATGGTACTTCACCGCGGGGGAGAACGGCTCCATCAATGTCTACGCCGCCCGATCGGCCGTGGGGGAGCGGATGAACCTGGTCAGCGCGGGGATCGCGCTGTGCCACATGTGGCTGGCAGCGGCCCACCAGGGTTTGAGCGTGGGCTTCGACCGGGAACCGGACGAGACCCCAGGGCCCAAGGGATACGATTACGTGGCCACGATGATCACCAGGCATGCCTCCGGCGCCCAGTCCCAGGGTGCGAACGGAGTGAAGGTGGGCCGTCAGGTCTCCTGATGATCCTCCCTCCGACCCGAGCGATCGAGGTGGCCCCAGAACCTGCCAGGGACCCTTATCTCGACCTCATGTTCGTAGCCTGGCACCTTCAGCACGACGGTGTCGCATACTGAGCGCAGGTGCTTCCACAGATATGAGGATGCGTAGTCGTCAATGTCCGCAGGCATGCTGTCCAGCAGGCTGCGTGAGCATACGACGATGAGCCTCTCCCGGGCCCGGGAGAATATGACGTTGGTGCGGTTCAGGTCGAGGATGAAGTCTGCGCTGCCGGTTATGGCCCCGGCGTCGCTCTGGGTCCCAGATACCATTATGGTCTCACACTCCCCGCCCTGGAGCCTCTCCACGGTGTCTATTAGCTTGAGGTGGTACCTGAAGTCCCTCTCCAGCACGGTCCGTAGGAGCCCCCGCTGGGCGCGGTGGGGGGTGATGACCGACACCGTAGCCGGGGGCACCTCGTGCTCCTCCACCCCACGGGCGGCCATGATGTCGTATATGAGCCGGGCCTCGAACAGGTTGCTCTTCCGCGAGCAGGACTCATCGTGCACAACCAGGTACACGCCCTTCTCGTGCCATATGTCCGCTAATGAGGATATGCCTCCGCTCTTGCTCTCCTGCCGCTTCCTCGACCGCAGCTCCACACCTTCCGCAGCATACACGCCTGAGATTAGGTGGGTTAGCTCCGGGGTGAGGCGGTAGGTGACGGTGAGAGCAGACCTCCCTATCGCACCCGGAGGTGTCCTCTCGCTCAGCCTCCTGACCGCCTCGTAGCAGCTCTGATGAGGGGCCAGAGCGATCACCTGCTCTCTGCTCTCCTCCTCCCAGTCGTGGGAGGTTATGGGCGAGAGCTGCTTGTGGTCTCCCACGAGCATTATCTCCCCGTCCCCCGCCAGCAGCGTCGCCAGGGCCAGGAAGTCGGGGAACACCATCATGCTGGCCTCATCGATCATGAGACCGTCGGCACGCATCGGGTCTGAGCGCTGGAAGCGATCGGCCACCTTCAGAAGCTCCCCGACCGTGCCGCAAAGAACCACGTCGCCCTTCCCCATCTCCTCGCGGATCAGCGCGTCGTTCCATGTGCCGACCTCCCCTTCGTTGGGCAGCGTGTCCCCGCCGACCAAGCGCAGGACCTTATGGGGCCGATGCTCCATACCTGCCAGGGCCGCTGCCTGCAGGAAGCGCGGGGATGCGTAACGGATACGTGCGGTGAGCTCGTCAACGGCCGTGTGGGTGTTGGCCGAGAGCAGGAACAGCTTCCTCCTCGTCCTGGCGGCGAGGCGGGCGAGCACGGCCGCGGCCGCGGTGTTGGTCTTTCCCGTCCCCGGCGGCCCCAGGAGAAGTTGCACGGTGCACGTAAGGCCGTCCATGCACGAGCGCAGCTGGACCTCGTCCAGCCTGTGACCGTCCAGATCCATGGAGGTGAGCGCCGCCTGTAAGGTGGCGAGGGTGGCGTCGCTGATCCTCTCCCTCACGGGAACGGTGGGCTCCTGGGGGTCGAACCAACGGACGATGGGTGATGCACCGTGCTCGCTGAGCCAGGTATCGACACGGGCCCGGGCGTAGTTGGAAAGGCTCTCCCCCACCAGCGCCTGGC
>MVRB01000199.1 GCA_002067635.1 Methanomassiliicoccales archaeon PtaU1.Bin030
CATGGTCTTCAATAGGACAGAGCTGATGATGCGTCTGGGCGTGGAGGCTGGTTACTCCCTGAGCCTGGTCAAGGCGTCGGTGAACGTCGAGGAGAGCATGGAGTGGGACCCCCTGATCACAGACTTCAACCTGGACATCAACAACGTGCAGACAGCGGCTAACGGCTCCAACTATAACATGGTGGTCCCCTACTCCTTCAGCGCCTCCGACCTGATCCAAGGACGTACCCTGAACATCCATTCGCAGCTGGTCAACAGCACGGGCGTGATGGGCACGGCCGACAACGCCGTGGCGATAGAGCAGCACAACGCCGGGCAGATCACATTTGTGATATCTCAAGAGGCCGCAATGTGGTACATGGGCCATCCCGAGGACCTCCGCCTGCTGGTGGAGCTGGACTTCAAGGGGGCCACCATGCAACAGGAAGCCGTGATACATGCGGGGGTGTGGACGTGAACGATTTCTCTTTGAATGAAGGCAACGTAGGAAAGGGCATCGCGGCCTCCATCATCTCGGCCGTAAAGTACCTGATATTTCCGCTGCTCATATTGATGAGCGCCACCTCCCTGCTTGTCAAGGGAGGAGGGGGGGAGGTGGCGGAGCAGCTGAGATTGGAGGACATGAAATACATCCTTCTTATGCTGGGCATACCCATCACCATCCTCAGCTTCTTCCGCGGGTTCTACCCTAGGGGCTCGGTCTCCCGCTTCACATTTGGGGCCATCGTCACCGTCCTGGTCTGCATCTGGATATGGATGGTCACCATGGGTGGCAAACTAACGCTGGAGTTCGAGCAGTTCGGCCTGACCCTCAACTTCACCGGGCTGGTCCTGCTTTTCATACTGGCGGCAGCCCTCAAGGGAGTGTTCTACCTTGCGGAGATGCTCTCCTATCGCCAAGAGTGGCTCGGCTCCCAGAAGGTCGCGCCGGTGGTCGGATCTCAGATAGTCCCCTGAGCGTAAGAGCCTTGGAAGGCCGCTGTCAAGCTCCTCGTGCAAGGGAACCCATAAATAGCATCTCGCAGCTAATGCCCCAAATCGGGGAACCATTATGGGAATCAGCATGGCGATTTGTGAGCTTGACAGCGTGAACTCTCTGTGCAAGACCGGCAAGGAGACCGTCGTTAAGGCTCGCGTGGATTCGGTGCAGGGCCTGGAGGCCTTCGCCGATTACGATGAGGTGGTTTCGATCGAGGATGCCAAGAAGGTCTTTGGCCCGGACTGGGAGGGGTTCCTGAAGAGGAACCGCCTGGACGGGGACAGGGAGAGCTTCCTCCTGGACAAGGTCAAGAAGGAGGAGGACGTGGCCAAGCTGCGGCCGGTAACCAAGAAGGAATATTCCGGATGGCTCGTCCTGTCGAAGATGCCACAGGCCCAGGCCAGCGATGCTATCAAGAAGGCAGGTCCCGATAATCTGCTGACTAAGTGGGACACCATCCCCCTGGACGAGACCAACGAGATATGCGGCAAGTGCGGCATGTCCTGGGACAAGGGCCGCGGCTGTATCGGCTCCTTCGGCCCGGAGAACTCCCAGCTGCCTGAGATCGCCAAGAAGTATGGCTGCTCCATCGTCGCCAGGGTTCCTGAGCTGGCCAAGACCCGGGAGAAGCTCTCGGCGCAGGACGCCGCGGAGCTGGTGAGGGAGTGCAAGGTCCTCAAGGAGAAGCTCGAGGTGGAGGGTAAAGGCCCAGCACGCAGGTACGGCGGGGTGGTGGAGCGCTTGGAGGCCATGGCCAGCCTTTGTGCGCAGAACGGAATGAGGTTCTACTTCCTGTGAGGGCTGAGATTGGCTGACACAAGGTTCCCATGCAGGGAGGGGCTGAAGGAGACCTTCAATCTCACGACCTTCCACTCCGGGTTCTTGAAGTTGGCCATCCTGAAGCTGGTGTCCGTGCGGCCAATGCACGGCTACGCCCTCATGAAGGACATAGACCGGCTGTCGGACCACACTTGGAAGCCCAGCCCCGGCTCGGTCTACCCAGCTCTCAGGGAGCTGCAGTCATCGGGCCTTATCGCCCAGGAGGTGGTCGGCCGCAAGAGGGTCTACCGCCTCACGTCCGAGGGGGAGTATGTGCTCGCCGATGCCGTACTGCATACCCAGAACGGCATCCGGAGCCTGCAGAACCTCCTGGACTATCGACCGCTGGACGAGTGATTTTCACTTCTTCCTACCGCAGGCCGGGCAACGCCGGGAGCGGGAGATCGCGATCGTCTCCCAGCTGTTGTACTGCAGATCGCCCACCAGGAGCTTGGAAAGCAGGGGCTCACCCGCTCCAGTTATGAGCTTCACCGCCTCTGCCGCCTGCAGGCTACCGAAGACCCCGGCAGCCGCCCCTAGGATCGGGAAAGACTCCTTTTTGGGCGGCAGATTGGGTACCAGGCACCTCAGGCAGGGCGTCAGGCCGGGCTCGATAACCGTTATCTGCCCGTGGAGGCCCTCCACGGCCGCATGCACGAAGGGGACCCCTTCGCTCAGGGAGTGCTCGTTTAGGATAAAGCGGGGGGCGAAGCTGTCCAAGCAATCAAGAATGACGTCCACGCCCTCGAAGACCTTGCCGATGTTGGAGGAGCTCACCTCCTCCTCCCTCACCTCTATCATGATCTCCGGGTTGAACCTCTTCAGCTTCCACGCGGCCGATGCTGGCTTGGAGCGCTGATCGATGTCCTCGACCCAGTGGAGTATCTGACGGTTAAGGTTGGTAACGTCCGGCCTCTGGTAGTCCGCGAGGATCAAGTGGCCCACACCGGCCGCGGCCAGATAGTACGCGGCCGGACTGCCCAGGCCGCCCACGCCCAATATGCCTACGGCGCTGTCCATCAGCTGATCCTGGGCCTTCTCGCCAAATCCTGGGAGGGCGATCTGCCTGCTGTAGCGCTCTCTCGACATCCTCCTCCACCCGTTCTACTATACTTACATACAATGAATATATATTTAAAAAATAGTAGATGTCAATGGCCAACACCTACAGGTCAGACTTATTATACGTCCGGTTTCTATCACATCCCGGGTAATAATGGCCGAGAGCGTCATCACTGTACGGGGTCTTGTGAAGAGATATGGTGACCTCACCGCCGTGGACCACATAGATTTTGAGGTCTACCAGGGCGAGGTCTTCTCCATGCTGGGCCCTAACGGTGCAGGTAAGACCACCACCGTCGAGATCATGGAGTGCCTGCGGACCAAGACCGAAGGGGAAGTCACCATCCTGGGGATGGATATCGAGAGGAAGGTCCGCGAGATCAAAAAGCGCATCGGGGTGCTGCCGCAGGACTTCAACGCCTTCGATCTCCTGACCGTCAAGGAGAACATCGAGTACTTCGGAGGCATGTTCAAGCACCAGCTCCCGGCCGATGACCTCATAAAGATAGTGAACCTGGGGGAGAAGAGGGACGTGTACTTCAAGAACCTGTCCGGGGGGCTGAAGCAGCGCGTGGGGGTCGCCATTTCCATGGTGAACGATCCTGACATCATTTTCCTGGACGAGCCCACTACCGGCCTGGACCCCGTCGCTCGGCGGGAGGTGTGGGAGGTCATAAAGGACCTCAAGTCCAAGGGCAAGACCATCATTCTTACGACCCACTACATGGAGGAGGCCGAGGTGCTCTCAGACAGGGTGGGCATCATCGACAGGGGCAGGTTCATCACCATGGGAAGCCCCAATGACATCATAGATCGCTTCGGAAGCGGCACCACCATGATCGTCCGGGGCGGGGACGGCACTGCCCTCGAGAAGCTGCAAGGGCTCTCCAGCAAGGTGGAGCGAAAGGGTAACGACATCGTGGTCAGGCTGGACTCCAAGGATGTTCTCCCTGAGGCGATCATGCGCCTCCATGAGAACGGCGTCCACTACGAGGAGGTGCAGATGAGGCGGTCCACCCTCGAGGACGTCTTCCTGACCCTCACCGGTAAAAGGCTGGAGAACGGGGAGGAAGTGAAGAAAAGGAAGGGGGGGAAGAAATGACCGGCAGGCTGATGTCCAGCAAGGTGATGATCAACCTTATCGCACAGATCAAGATGTTCTTCCGGAGCCCGGGCTCGGTGTTCTGGACGGTAGCTTTCCCTGTCCTCCTGATACTCCTGTTCGGGGCCATCTTCAGCGGCACGGGGAGCACCAAGTACAGCCTCTACGTCCAGGACCTCGACGGCTCGCCGATATCGGAGGAGTTCGTGGATGCTCTCAATAGGACCGGTGTGCTCATCATCAACGAGGTGGACCCGGGGATCGACGCTGATCAGTACATCAAGGAAAATTCCATTGCTAGTTTCCTAACGATACCGCAAGGCTTCAGCGCCTCCTTCCTGCCAGAGCCGGAACGGCAGAACTCCACGCTGTTGCTGAGGATCGATAATTCCAGTTCCTCCTCGGGAACGGTCGCGCAGATCCTGAACTCGGTCTCCCAGAGCATCAACCTGGAGCTGGCCGGAGGGTCCGTGGTCGTCAGCACCGCCATACTGGGCATATCGAACACCGCCCAGTACAACTTCATCGACTTCTTCCTTCCCGGTGTCATCGGCCTTACAGCCATGACCTCCACGGTGAACTGGATGGTGGGGCTTCAGACCCGCTACCGGCAGAACGGCATCTTCAAGAAGCTGGCCACCACGCCCATAACCCAGATGGATTGGCTGGTCTCCCTGATCATATGGCAGATAGCGACCGTTTTCATGTCGGTCGTGATCATCCTCGCGGTAGGCATCCTGGCCTTCGACGTCCACCTCACATTGGACCCCATTTCGATAGGGATCATCACCCTCTCCAGCGCGTTGTTCTCGGCCATGGGCCTGATCATCGCAAGGTTCGTTAAGGACGAGGAGACGGCGGGGGCGGCGGCGGGGGCGGTCACCTTCCCCATGATGTTCCTCTCGGGGAGCTTCTTCCCGCTGGAGTCAATGCCCCCGTACCTGGCCGCCATAGCCAAGGCCATGCCCCTCACATACGTGAACAACGGGCTCAGGGATTCCATGATCTACGCCAACACCGCCGGCGCCATCAACAACCTCCTGATAGTGGCGATGCTGACGGTGGTGTTCATGGTGGTGGGCGCGGCCATATCCACCTGGAAGCAGGAGTGATCCGGGGCTTCACTAAGATACCTTTGAGGACCCCTGCGCGGGGGCGTCCGCATCGCCCTCACTTCCATCGTACCAGGATGGACTCCCGCTGGAAGGTCTTGAGGCTTAGGTAGATGATGGCGAGGTCCACCAGGAGCACCGCCCCCGACAGCAGCAGCATGATCTCAGGGCCGAGCGTGAACACCCCTGCCAGGGCCACGATGAAGAACACCACTAGGGGGAGGACCACCAGCGATCCCAGCTGCTGCGAGGCCCGGACGTCGTTCACCTTTGAGGATATGATCACGTTCAGGCAGATGCTCATTATGCAGAACAGAGGCGCGATTATGAAGACGCCTATTATCCACACGGGGTCAGGGAGGGGAGCATATCCCAGAATGCCGGAGACCATGAAGTCCACGATAATGGTGAAAGGTATGAAGGAGAGCCAGGTCGCCAGCATGCAGGGAATGAATATGGCCGCGGCCTTCCCGAGAAGAAGCTCGGAATCCGTGGTAGGGGTGGCCAGTAAAGGCTCCAGGCTGCGGTTCAGCTTCTCGCCCACGAAGGAATAGGAGGCCATGACCGTGGGCAGCACTACTGGGATCATGATGAAGAAGATTAGCAGGAAGCTGATGAACTGCTTCAGGAACTCGATGTCCTCATTGACGCCGCTCACATCGACCGAGCCGCTGAGCGTGGAACCCGAAGTCGTCAGGCCTTGATAGTTGGAGTGGAAAAGGGCTGAGCCGTTGAGGGTAGAGTTACCTATGTAGGAGTCCCTGACCAGGCAATTGGTGAGGTTCGACGCCTCGAATCTGCAGTTGCTCGCGACCACGTCGCGGAGCTCGCAGCGGAGGAAGGATGTGTCCGCGTACGTTCCGTTGACCACCACCTGGTCGATTATCTGCGTCGAGATCCCCTCGTTACCAACATCCAGTGCCTGGGTGGCCGGCGGCATCATCACGAAGGCGCTGAGGTATATCACCGGTAGGACGGTCGCCAGCAGCAGGGGCATGAGAAGTATGGAGTACATGACGTACTTATTGGTGCGGAACTCGGCAAGGTCCTTCTTTGCCACCACCCACAGCTTGTCCAGCCTCATTTTCCACCCCCCAGGAGCCTAAGGTACACGTCCTCGAGGCTGCGCTTTAGCTCGTTGACGGACTCCACCTGACCTCCCTGGCGGACCAGTTCCCTAACGATGTCGGGGTTCACGGAGGCGGGATCGGTGACATCCACCAGCAGATCGCCTCCCTCCTGCTGGACACCGGTCACCCCGTTCAGGCCCCGTACCCCGCTGATCATGGCAGGGCTGATGCTGTGCAGATGCACCACGGTGGTGCGCCCCCAGAACTGTTGCGAAAGCTCTGAGGGGGAGCCTTTCGCCAGGAGGCGGGTCCTCATGACCCCGACGGTATCGCACAAGCGCTCCGCATCATCGAGGTTGTGGGTGTTGAGGAAGATGGTCCTGCCCTCCTTCTTCAGCTCCAGGAGGAAGTTGCGAACGGTGAGGGCGGCCTCGGGGTCCAGACCGGATGTAGGCTCGTCCAGGAACAGAAGCTCAGGCTCGTGGACCAGCGCCCTGGCAATGGCTATCTTCTGCTTCATGCCCTTGGAGAACTTACCCACGATGTCGTCGCGGCGGTCCCATATCTCCAGCATCTCCAAAAGCTCCTTGATCCGCTCCTTCCGGCGATCTATGGGCACGCCGTAAAGAGCTGCGTAGAAATCCAGGTTTCGGTAAGCAGATAAGGCCTCATAGAGGCCGGGGATCTCCGGCAGCAGACCGACCTGCGACCGTATCTGCAGCGCCTCCTCCGGGTCAGAGGCATCGAGGCCATTGACGTGAACGGTCCCACTAGTAGGTGATATGAGGGTGGTGATCATCCGTATGGTGGTTGTCTTCCCAGCGCCGTTGGGGCCGATGAACCCAAAGACCTTGCCGTCCTCGATGGTCAGGTTGAGCGAGTCCACCGCCACGTTGCCGTTGAACTTTCGGGTAAGGTCCCGCAGCTCGATCATCAAGCATCCCCCATCTTGTATCCGGCCTGCTGCTGAAGCGGCATCTTCATCATCCTGGTGAATAAAAGGCATGGGCCTACCTGCACTCCCGTCCCGGCCATCAACATTTTCCGGACCGGGCTCGCATCATGGAGCAGTACATGGCTTCCCCTCTCCCATAGGTCCTGCCCCTGGTCCCGCATGCCCAGCTAGATGGAGGGAAGAGATTAAAAAGGATTGTCCTGAGGTGTCGAACGCCCGATAACTGGACCGGGGCAAGGTCCAGCCTGAGGACGAAAGGCATGGAGCTGCTGTCCGCACGAGGGCTGCCTCTGTCCTTCATGAATTGTTGACGTCTCTCTCATCCGCCGCCTGCATTCATGGCGTTAATGCCCTCCCTCCCGCTCCCCTTCCGGACCTCATCGATGGTGAGCGTCAAGATCACCATGTCCCCCAAGGCCCCTATCGCCTGGGTCGTAACGTTCACCAGTGCAGGGGCTGCTGTACCACTCCCCCTCTCCCATTGCCCCTTCGCCTCCCGGGAAAGCTTCACCTGGATGAATGGTATGCGCCATCCCTCGCTGGTCTCGATCAAGATGTTGTCGACATGTCCCAGGAAGACAGCGTCGCCGCACATGACCCGCATCCCGATGAACGCTCCCGCAGGCATCATCTCCCCATCCTCGGGCAGCAACTGGTCCTTCAAGGCCGTCAGAGGCTGCCTCATGATGACCGCGTCCGACACCCGGCCGAGGTGTGCGGTGCTTATGAGGACCTTGTCCAGCGCGAACAATCTTTTCTGGCGGTCGATCAGCTTCTCGACGCCCCGCCGCAGTCCCACTCTGATAGCCTTCACCGCCCATGCCGAGGGGTCGATGGCCGCGCCCTCCACGGTGCCGATGGTCCTGGCATCCGAGCTGATGAGCTCCAATCCCACCAGCTCCTCGAGGCCCTGCATCGTGTGAGGTACGCTGCCATATCCATAAAAATGCTCGTTCAAAGAAGCACCTCCGCTGAGATGTCCTGCATGCTTCCCATACCCGCCATCAACGGCACACTGTCCGGCTCTGCTCGCGCATGAACTGGGGCAGATAGTGGACCGAGCCCGTCCCCTTGCCCGTGGACCCTGAGATCTTCCATCCCGTGAACGCCTGGCCTCCCACCATGGCCCCTGTGGAGCCGCCCCTTTCCCTGTTCACGTAGACCACGCCGAACTGGATCTCCTCCAAGAACTCAGAGATCTCCGATTGGTCCCTAGAGAACAGACCTGCGGTAAGCCCGAACTCCGTGGAGTTGGCCTTGCTCAGGGCCTCCGGCATGGACGAGTAGGGCTGGGCGCACAGAAGGGGTGCGAACAGCTCCCTCCGCATCAGCTCATGGGCGTCAGGCAGGCCGGTCACTATGGTCGGCCGGGCATAGTACCCGTGGGCAAGCTCTCTGGTCCGGTCTCGGCCTCCCCCCGTCAGGACCTTTCCGTCCCGAGCGGCCTTCTTCGTCCAACGGATGTAGTTGTCCATCGACGTCTTCGTTATGAGCGGGCCCACCTCGGTCTCCCTCTCGAAGGGAGAGCCTATGGTCAAGCTCTCTGCCATATCCACCATCATTTCCATGAATTCGTCGAAGATCGCCTCGTGGACGTAAAGACGAGAGCATGCCGAGCACTTCTGCCCAGAGAACCCGAAAGCGGAGGAGGTCACCCCCTGGGCCGCCTTCTCCAGGTCCGCTGAGAGGGAGACGATCACGGGGTTCTTGCTACCTAGCTCCGCGATCACCGGCCTCGGCCTGCCGAGAGGGGCCGACCTCATGATCTCCTGCCCCACCTGTAAAGAACCGGTGAACGCCACGCCATCTATGGTCGGATGGTTGGCCAGGGGATCCCCCACCTCGGTGCCATAGCCAGAAACCAGGTTCAGCACCCCGTCGGGCAATCCTGCCTGGTCCAGGACATCGTAGAGCAGGTGCACGGGCAGAGGCGCGGAGGAGGAGGGTTTCAACACCGCGGTGTTTCCGGTCAGAAGGGCGCCCACCGTCATCCCTGTCGTGATGGCCAGAGGGAAGTTGAAGGGGCAGATGACCGCCCACACGCCGTACGGGCGCAGCAGCACTCTGACCTCCTCCTCCGGGTAAGGGGGGTCCCCCACCCTCTCGAAGCCTTGGTTCCGCCGCATCTCCGAGCAATAATAGTTAATGAAATCAATGGCCTCGTCCACGTCGGCCACGGCCTCGTAGCGGTTCTTCCCGTTGTCCAGCGATATGGCGGCCGCCAGCTCGTACTTCCTCCTCCTCATGATGTCCGAGGCCTCCGTGAAGAAGCGCATCCGGTCCGTCCAATCCATCTTCGACCACATGGGGAAGGCGTTCCGGGAGGCCCTCACGGCATCGTTGACATCACCGGAGTGCCCACGCTGGAAGACCCCCACCAGGAGACGCTCGTCCCCCGGGCTTACATCGCGGAAGCGATGTGCCGAGAGCCTCTCCTTTCCATCAATATGGTCCGGATAATTGATCGGGGGCCCCCTGACCTCGTCCAGAAGTCTCTCCACCTCTCTCTCATAGGATGTGTGAAAGCCTTCGCCGTTACCCTGGGATTCCAGGCGATGGAGGGTGTTCTCGTTCTTGTAGGTCATGCACCTCCCTCTTAACAGGGTCGCTCAGTATCTATAAAGGTTGTTGGAATCGATAGGTATATGGCTTGAAGGCCGTGTTCGCAGGATTGGATCAGATGAGCATGCCAGCATCCGATGGGAATGGGGAGATGTGGACAAAGACGTTCGCTGAGGCCAAGTTCCCCGCCTTTGTCGTCAGCAGCGCCCACCAGGTGATCAGGGCCAACCGTGAAGGGGAGGCATGGATCTCTCGCAACGGGGGCCTTCTCCCCATATTGGAGCGCAGGGAAGACAGGGGCCAGAAATTGCATGTGGTACCTCCAAACGGCAGGACGCCCGCGGCAGTGATCCTAGACCTGAACGACGGTAGCACCCTCGTGTGCCTTGCTTCCGAAGGCTCGTGCGGGGTTGAGGACTACGTTCGCCTATACCAGGTCGTTCTGGCTCAGGAGGAGATCATCCGCTCTCGGGACAATCGTCTAGATGTCTACCACGAGCTCTTCACGCACGATGCACCCAACTACCTCACCGCCATCTATGGTTACCTCCAGATGATGCAGGGCCAGAACCTGCCTCAGGAGAAGATACAGAAGTACGTGGACACCTCCATCCGCCAG